>SLHU01000282.1 GCA_007135995.1 Clostridiales bacterium
ACTTGTTTTGAGATCTAAAAACAGATATAAAAGAAAATGCCGGAAGAAGCAGTCAAAGGCCAGCCGGCAGCCCTGAAGATCACCTTTCAACCGCTTATCGATGGAGGTCATATGAAGCAGGATGTCGGATTTATACTAATCATCAGCCTGATCATCACAATGCTGTCAGGCGCAGTGCCTGTGTCGGCTCAGCTTTCCGGCAGTTCAGATGCAGCACCGCAAGGCTACTGGCAGCTGGTGGAAATTGAAGAAGAAATTCCGGACGATCAGAGTTTTGAAGCGGAATATGCATCCGGTTATAAACGAAACAGCTATCAGCACGGCCAGTTAGCTTTTGACTGGGGCATAGAAAATTATGACTACGATGAAACCATCACTGTCAACGGAACGGCTGTCGCTTCTTTCACGATGCCGCCGGAACAAATTCAGCCGTATGATACGCTCACTTTTAATGTAAGCCTGACAACTGGCCACACAGCCAGTGTTCCGGCTGATTTTGAAGATGAAGCGGTTGCAGCAGTCAATTTCTACGGGCTGATAGAAGACCCATCAGCCTCAGCACTTAAAATCAGCGCTAAACTGACCGGCAATACACAAGTTCAAGATATCGTTCATGTCACATTTCTGCCATCCAACGGCATTGTTTTTGCGTCATCGATCGGATTTGAACTCTATGGATTTAACGATTTAGGCGGTCCATTGCGAACTTATTTCAATTACGAATGGGTCGGTGAAACGCAAGAGCAGCCGGCAGAATCAAATGATATTCATCTGCGCGGTCTGTCGCTTGATATGCGCGGAGAACCAATGCCCTGGATGCAGCTGGAAGCTTATGTGTATTATGGGCAAGAAGATATGGACTGGTCAGCCAGTCCTGACCGTCTGATCAAGGGGCTGACAGATCATGAAGGCCGCTTTCATCTGCATATTCCAGCCGCTGAGCGAACGGCTGATGCAAGTGGTCAGACGTCAGATTCACATACAGCTGGTACCACCGGTATTTTGCTGATGGGTTATCTGACCAGCGCATTTCCCTTTGACGAAGACAAAGAACTGTTTCGATTCATTGATCTGGCAGATGCTGAATCTGTCAGATCTGAAAATATCCGTCTTGCGACCTGGATAACAGTCAATCCCGAAGAAAACAGCGGCTTTGAACCAGGTCAGCCGATTAATCTGTACCGGCTGCTGGCTTTTTATCATCTGGCACTTAATACATGGAGTGTAGATGATATGTCTTTACCGGAGCCGGTTTACTTTTTCACGGATGATCCGGACAGGCAAGCATATATAACAAAGCTTGAGGATTACAGCCTGCTATATACCGCCGCGCATCAGGCCTGGTTTTTCGGGGGTATCCTGCTCAATGAAAAAGATAAGCTCATGCGAGATCCGGTCAGGATTATGCTGAACAATCATGAATGGTCACATTATGAGCCAGATGGCAACAAAATAATGCTGGAGGATAAAGATAGCAAACGTGATGACAGTTCAATCTTTACGCTCATGCATGAATTTGGCCACTATTTCGATTTATGGACCAACGCTGTTTATAATTACCGGGCTGCCGCCGGTAAAGCTGAAGGTGATGCAAACCACGGGGGTTATTTCAACAAAAGCACTTCCGATTCTTATATGGAGGGCTTTGCCACCGCCTATGCCGGTCTTGTACAGCTGTACAGCGGCTATCCAGGCCCGGAATATATGGCTGGCTTCGTTCTGACAGATCCGCCGGCGTACCTGGCCTGGGGGACACACGGCAAAGAAGAAGAACTGGCGATTGCCGCTTTACTTTATCAGACAAATCAGAAATATACCGACATTCGCACATTCTGGTCAGTCATATCACAAGACAGGCTTAACTTCTATGAATACTACAATGCCCTTCATGGCGACCTGTCCGCAAGGTCGGGCGCACATGCCGCCTGGCTTCGCGATTTTGCCATAGCGTCCGGTTTATATAAGATGCCTTTCGGCAATAATGAATATGATAAAGGAGAACCCTTTTTAGATGCAGATGAAGATGGCCAGTTCAGTCCGGGTGAGCGGTTCGCAGACTTGATGTTTGATACGGATGATGCCGGAAACATAGATTATAGTAAACCGCTGGAAGCATATGATCCCGATGATCTGCATGCAGGCAAATCTTCACCAGCCAATACACCCGATGATCAGCCGCGCTATACACTGTATCAAAGTGAGGACAGCTTCCTGAATTTGAACGGTGAGGTCCCGGACTATGTCCTGGTCCGATACTATCCCAACCAGCGTGATGCATACTCAGCACTTTTTTCGGTCGATGATAATCGTGTGTACATACCGCTGGGATCGGTGCCGGTTAATGGACGCGTAGAAGTACATATACCAGGCGGCAATATGATCTGGCAGCAGGATATGGCAGTGATTCAGCGCCATAAAGCACAATCAGGCGGCGCGGCACTTCCTCTTGGCGAAGTCACGGTAGATGCCTCGCAGCTTTACAGGGGTGATCGCGTGCCAGCGGCTACTCGTGGCCAGATTCACCACGATGGTACAATGGAGCGACCTCAGATGCATCACCAGACATTAATCGAGCGGGCAAACGGCGGCGGATATACCGATCTGGAAACCCTGGCCAGAGAACGGCTGTCACTGAGTGCAGCGCCGGGCGGTGAAGACAGCCGGGAAAATGAATCGCTGCCGCCTGCCGGAGGCATCTGGGTGCCCGACAGCAGTTCGGGAAGTATCAGCGGTTTTGCCTTTATACTTGCGATCTTTTTACTTTTTTTGGTGATCGCTGCCGTGATTCTGGTATTGTTGCTGAGAAAACAAAGCCGCTCCTACACACCCGCGTCATATACCGGATCAATCAACCAGGATCATTCAGCCGATTATACACCGCCGTCGCAGCCGATCCTACAACCAGACCCGTACCAGCCGGCAACACGTCAGCCGTATCAGCAGACACTGCCGGTGCAAAGGGACAACTCTTTAAACATGGCTGAAACCGGCGCGTCACAAAATCCAGCTGCAGCAGCTGTCAGATACTGCAGTCAGTGCGGCCAGCAGCTGTCATCTGCCGATGTCATATTCTGCCGGCACTGCGGTCACGCCAACCGGTAGCCGTTGAACGTCAGCCCGATATCATCTTTACAGCATGTTCATGAAAATGCTTGACTTTACAAGAAAGCGCTTGACGAAATGAGGTATACTTATATATAGAGAAAGAAATGAAATTTACAGATGAAGGACAAAGCAAACATGCAGAATAACGAACTCATCATATGCTACGGAGAC
>SLHU01000279.1 GCA_007135995.1 Clostridiales bacterium
CTTAATCCAGGCTGCCATTGAACCGCTGATTCAAGGCAGAACGAGTATCGTCATTGCACATCGTCTATCAACGATCATGGCAGCTGATGAAATTCTTGTCATCGAAAACGGCCAAATCGTTCAGAGAGGCAGCCACGATCAGCTGCTTAGTCAAGAAGGCACATACAAGAGGCTTTATGAAACGCAGTTCAGCAAAGCCATCAAAGATTATGACACCCGCCAGCAGCAGGAACTTGCATTCACCGGCAGAGCCCTATGATTGGTTTCGCTGCTCGATAATCCCAGACTACCGATTTGGTACCAGGCACCTTAGTAGCTGTGTTCTTTAATCCATTTAGCTGCTTTTTTGATTTCTTTTGAATAAAGCGAACCAGCTTTGCCATTAAGCCGAAGTTTATAATTGATGTACTCAATCATAAACCCGATAAACAGCAGCAAGGCTCCCCATAATCCTCGGCTGAACATCAGGAGAAATCCAAAAAACGTAATCACCCAGCCAATCATCCGGAAGATCTGGGTCTTGGTATTAAAAACCTGTTCAATTTCCTCAGGATCATATTCTGCCTGATACTCAAAAGGAAAGGCATCCTTGCCGCCTTTTTCTGATATACGCATCCACAGTTCCATCGCCCTCAGATTATCGTCAAGTGATTTTTCCGGCGCCAAAACAAAATGCTTTTTTAGCTGGTCAGAATGAATGATATACCATGCGACCACTGAGGAAGGCGTAACAGTTTTTGTTTCATTCATTTTGTCTATTTCGTCATAGGCTTTCGCATATGCTTCCTCCGAAAAAGACTCTTTTTCTTCATTATTCCAAATACTTTCCAGATCCTGCACTCTAACCATTCATTTTTTCCTCTCTCAAGTTCTCAATATATCGAGCATTTACTGTCAACCAGTATCTTAATACAATATAACCATTATAACTGCTTATAAGCATTAATTCCAAAAAATCTGACACTGCATATCTGTGACACAAAAAATCCACGAAGCTGCAGCTTGTTCACAGCTTGTTCCCTGTTATTGCAGTGCTGATTTCATTCTAGTTGATCAGCTGCCGGCGTCATCGGCAGGTCAAGCGCTGTCTGATGCATCAATTAAAATATACATAGAAAACCAATAACGTGCTAACCACTCCTAAACCTACGGCTTAGAAGGGGCTTGCGCACGATTGTTTTGGTCAAAGCCGACGGCATGAGCACTTTAAAGAACACGAAAGCGTTGGTTTCCTATCTCAGATAACTTCCAGACTGTCCTTGTCAGGCAGCTGAGGGAAAGGCGCGGCTGGAAGAGCCTGATACCAGAAGGCGACAGACGCAATATCATCTTGCAGCGGCAGATAACGGCCTTCAGAACGCCAGCCTAGTGCCTGAATTGTCACTTTGAGATCTTCATCAAACCGGATCGGGTCGGTTATATGCCATCGGTACATGCCAAAGCGCTGCTGACTGCGGTAAAGGCCATCTTGTTTTGTCACCTGATGCAGGCCGGCATACGGCGTCGTGAACTCAACATAGCGGTCGTGGGTATAAGGGTCTTCAAAATTATAAGATCCACAAAAATAATCTTCTGTTCCTGTTCCGCAGATGGTCGGGTACTCAGTATCGCCGTCCATGAAGAATTTTATCTCACCTTCGCCCCACCAGCCGGTGTTATTGACACCCCAGGCCATATATGTGCCGACATAGTGACCTTTTCCTTTAACACCATCCAGAAGGATATAGTCGTCTTTATAAGGCAGCGGGTTAGTGCGGCGAAACTGAGCGTGGAAATAAGCTTCATCATCATCAACCTGCGTCAGCGCATAGGTGATCTGATAATAGATCACAACATCCTTGTCATCAATATTTTCCAGTGTCATCCGGCAATGCTTTCTGAACGGCATCGTCCAGTAGCAGTTAAACGCGCTGCCGGGATTAACACAAACAGCCAGCGAAGAAAGCTGAGCGTATGACTGCCAGCCGCTGCAGAAAAAATCGCCAACCGGACATTCAACGGACGGATTTTCCTGACCATCCCAGTACATGCGGACAATCGTATTGCGCCAAGAACCGGTTGGTGTCAGCCAGATATGCTGAATCGCGCCCGGGCCTTCAATATTGGCTATTTCTGCTGTTTCTCCAGCCTTGATCACAATAAACGGATTGACTTTCCAGCCTTTACCAAGATCTCTGGCCGCCTTTTTAGCGGATCCGTCTTCAAGCGCACAGCGGGCGCCGCCGCCTTTTTCACCTGTATAATTTTCCGGACTGATAGACCTTGTTCTGGCGTTTGACAGTTTTGATAAACTACTCATGTTGTTGCTCATGCCGTTAAACATCGTGATTTCCTCCTCATAATAAACATGTATTTTTTTCAAAGCAAAATACGCTTATATCTGAATTCGTGAACTACTCGGTATTGAAATACTGAGCTTCGTCATTCTAGGCAACGAACTTCAGTCCCTAAAACCGCTTATTTGATCAAGTCTACAGTACCTTCAATGATAAATCCATTATGACGATCCGAAAAAGGCACTGATATCGCAAAACCAGCTATAGCGTCCCAGGTCAGCACAATTTACAATCTGCTTTTATTATACAATGGAAAAACTTGATGCGTGTACATAAATAAAATCTAAAACTGTATCTGTTCACGTGTGTATCCACATGCTGATGTCTGTTAGCTGCATCACATTTATCTGGATGGAGGAGGGCGTCAAAAGTTCCTCCGCAGCATGTCGCTATATGATCTTGGCATTCGGCAGATACTGCCTGGCGCAGAGTTTGCTATAACGTTTCTCCGACAACAATTTCATGTTTGATCGTGATTGTCTGAGGTTTCATTTCAGGTTTTTCTATCCGTTTGATCAGCCGGTCTACTGCTGTCACGCCTGTCTCTTCAATCGGATTAAAAACGGTTGAAAGCTTAGGCACGATATAGTCGAGCATTTCAATGCGGTCAAAACCCATAATACCTACATCGCTTAAGTTGAATTCTGACTTTCGAATCGCTTTCATCAATTCAAGGGCAAACGCATCACTGGAGCATAAAAAGGCAATACGGTGTGATGCTGATGAAATCAGATCAAATGCCTGATTGATATAGCCTTTATCACCTATCACCAGCGGTTCCAGTCCCACTTCAGACATGGCCTTTAAGTAGCCATCCCGGCGTTCTTCCTGAGCTGATATGTTTTCAATATTCTTCTTGCGCAGCGGCGGTGCAATAAAGACAATCTGCTCATAGCCATGGTGCTCAATATGCAGCACAGCTTCATAGCCAGCCTGATGA
>SLHU01000172.1 GCA_007135995.1 Clostridiales bacterium
AGATGACGATGTCACCGGCAGCAGACCCTGGCCGAATCCGGATCGGATGGATCAGCGTCTGGATTGGGCGGTGAAAAAATATCACCGGCAGATCAGTAAAATGGCATGGCTTCAGGATGACAGAATTCCGTTTCTGGACCTTTATACAGGAACGGAAATTTTCGCGGAATCTTTTGGCTGCGAAGTGCACCGGACAGACAACAATATGCCATTTGCTTTGCCTCTGATTAATGATTCTAAGCAGGCTGCTCACATACGTATACCTGAGCTTGAACAAACGCCGCTTTATGATCTGATCGAAAAGGCGCGTTTTTTAAGGCAGCAGACTGACAAGAATGCTTTACTGCGACTGGTTGATATACAGACGCCGATGGATATAACCGCCTTGATCTGGGATAAGAACAGCTTTTATATTGCCATGCTGGAAGAACCCGAGGCGATCAAAGAAGTCAACAGGAAGGTTCAGACTTTGATGGTTGAATTTCTGGATATCTGGTTTGAACAGTTCGGCAGTGACTATATCGCGCACTATCCGGATTACTATATGCCGTCCGGCCTGACCCTCTCCATAGATGAGATCGGCGCTGTCAGCCCGGAAATGTTTGCTGAGTTTTTTCTGCCGGAAGTAAATGCTCTATCAGAGCGTTATGGCAGCCTCGGTGTTCACTGCTGCGCACATGCGAAGCATCAGTGGCAGGGTCTGAGCGAGATTGTAAATCTGAAGATCATCAACCTGGTTCAGCCGGATACGGTCATCAAAAAGGCCTACCCCTATTTTGCAAAAACGTGCTGCCAGATGCATCAGTGGCATGACACGCTTCCGGTTGATTACATGCTCAATCACTTGCCGGAAAAGGCACATGTGGTGCTTAATCCGCCTGCGCACAGCCGATATGAAGCCGAAGCACTTTGCGACGCTGTCAATCAGGTGCGTTTTGGCTAAGCCAGTTCAGCGGGCTGTAGCTGGTTGCTTTGCGAAACGCTCTGGAAAAATAATACGGGTCCGCGAAACCGCTCAGGCGGGCGACTGTCTGGATCGACAGCCGTCCGCTTTTTATATTGGTTCGAAGCAGATTTTTCGCCGTCTGCATGCGCATATCGTTTAAATACTGCAGCGGCAGCCGGCCGGTTTCACGCTTGAAGACCAGACGAAAGTGGTCGGCGGACATCGGCATCTGGTCATAGGCTTCCTGCAGACTGAATTGATCATTGCTGATATTGTCAACCAGAATACTGATAAATTGCTCTACTAAAGGCTGGCTGTAGGTTCGCTGCATGCGCCCTGTGACATAATGCCTCAGTGCAACGAGCAGCGATTCAACCGTGGCGTGCCAGTTACGGCTTTTGGTATGGAATAAATAGAAAATTTGCGACAGCAGCTGCTGCATGGGTCTGTCGGCCAGATCATGAACCAGTGTTAAATCGTCAATCGGCAGATCGAAACTGCTGACGGTGAAATAATAGTTTGTGTAACCTTCCGGACAAAACTCATCGTGGCTTTGATGCGGTGGCAGAAAGACCATACTGCCTGGCTGACAGGTGATCTGCCGGTCACTGACTGTGAGCAGAACGTCTCCACGTACATAATAAACGATCTCCCATTGGTGATGTGTATGCTTTTCAAATTGCGTATTACTCTGAAGGCCAATACTTTCCAGCAACTGCATGGACTCACCTCGTTTCCTAAATGAACACCTCGTTTTTGTCCATCTGATACCAGTTTTTATCTATTTAATCTCCAAGAACGATATGCCTATAATAGTACCAGAGAATACATGCTCTTAGAAGACGCATATGATGTGTCAGGCACTGAAATGGAGGCTAAATATGGCGTTTGTTAAACGAAAAATTGATGCAGGAACTTATGAAGCGGCATCTGTCTTTGATGTGGATCAAGACGGTGTACTTGATATTGTCTGCGGTGCCTATTGGTATAAAGGCCCTGATTTCTCGGAAAAAGTCGAAATTTGTCAGGTGCAGCCAGAGGGCGAATACTATGATGATTTTTCTGACTACGGATTAGATGTCAACGGGAACGGCCGACTCGATATTATTACCGGCGGCTGGTGGGGTCAGACCCTTCGCTGGCGTGAAAACCCGGGTACAACCGGCACCTGGGCCGTTCATGACATTGACACGTGCGGCAGTATTGAAACGATACGTTTTTTTGACATTGACGGCTGCGGAACCGTGGAAATATTTCCCAACACACCGGGCGAGGCTCAGGTATGTTATAAACTGATCAAAGATGAACAGGGAAAGGGTACCGGAAAATTCAGCAAGCATGTGCTGTATGATGCGCAGTCAGGCCATGGTCTGGGCTTCGCGGATATTAACGGCAATGGTCGCATGGATCTTGTTCTGGTCAAGGGCTGGCTTGAAAATCCTGGTGACGACCCGTTTAGCAGTAAGTGGGTTTTCCATTCTGACTTTGACTGCGGGTTTTGGGCAGCAAGCGTCCCGATTCTGGGTTTTGACGTGAATGGAAATGGTCTGACCGATCTGATTGTCGGCAACGCACATGGCTATGGGCTGGTCTGGCTTGAGCAGAAACGCGATGATGACGGAAACCGCCAGTTTATCCGCCATGTGATTGATGAGGATCACGCACAGTATCACGATCTTAAACTGGCAGATATTGATGGTGATGGTGTAGTCGAACTGGTGACCGGCAAACGCTGGCGTGCGCATTGCGGGAATGACCCGGGTGATAACGACGACGTATTTATTTATGTTTATAAGATTAATGGAGGCCGTTTCGACCGAATTGTGATTGATGAAGGTTCAGCGAAGTCAGGTGAGCATTCCGGTGTGGGTATCTATTTCTGGCTTGAGGACTTGACCGGCAACGGACTACCTGATCTTGTCGCGCCAGGCAAAGAAGGGCTTTACTTATTCGAGAATACCGGCGGCGAGCTTGTCTGAAACTGATATTGTCTGCTTTGATCGTGTATCTGCGAGTGATTGATATGTTTGATATCACAGAAGAGCGGTATCACGGATATGTGCCATATCATTGGCCGGCATCATCATATATATGCAGACTAGTTTTTGGACTTCAGCGATAAGCAGACAGGTCCCGGGGTCACATCGGATCAAACCGGTGTAGGGCTTGTATCACGCATGTCATGTATTAATAATTAGTTGCGCATCTTTGTTATGCATAAAAATGAAAGGACTGGTTAAAACATATGAAATCTGTAAGACTTGCCATGATCGGAACCGGTATGATGGGCCAGAGAGCCCACCTTGACCAATATATCAC
>SLHU01000208.1 GCA_007135995.1 Clostridiales bacterium
AGAATGCCGGAACAAGATCCAGTTGAGCGCCGCGGTAATTTCAGAGAAGTTGCGACGGGATATACCGCCGAGATGGCGATTGAAGAGGCAAAGCGCTGCCTTCAATGTAAGCATAAGCCCTGTATGGATGGCTGTCCGGTTCATGTCCAGATTCCGGAGTTTATTGATCTGGTGGCTGCCGGTGAGTTCAAAGCTGCCTATGAGATGATCACGGCTACGAACAGCCTGCCGGCGATCTGCGGCCGCGTTTGCCCGCAGGAAAATCAGTGCGAGATCTTGTGCGTGCGCGGCAAAAAAGGCGAGCCGGTCGCGATCGGCCGTCTGGAGCGCTTCGTAGCTGACTGGGCCATGGCGCATGCACCGCCAGAACCCGAACCCGCGCCGTCAAATGGTGTAAAGGTTGCTGTGATCGGTTCAGGTCCGGCAGGTTTGGCATGTGCCGGCGACCTGGCTAAAATGGGTTATCAGGTGACGATCTTTGAGGCGTTCCATACACCCGGCGGTGTGCTGATGTACGGTATTCCTGAATTTCGGCTGCCAAAAGCGCTGGTACAGGCAGAAATTGATCAGCTTCGCAAGCAGGGTGTTCAAATTCAGACAAATATGGTCATTGGAAAAGTGTATGACCTTGATGATCTGAAAGAAGAAGGCTACGAGGCTGTGTTTGTTGGAACAGGTGCCGGTCTGCCAAGTTTTCTGGGTATTCCCGGTGAAAATCTCAACGGCGTATACTCCGCGAATGAGTTTCTGACTCGTATCAATCTGATGAAAGCCTATGATTTTCCCAACTGCGACACGCCGGTTCGTATCGGCAGGCATGTGGCGGTTATTGGCGGCGGCAATGTTGCAATGGACGCGGCGCGCAGTGCGAAACGACTTGGTGCACAGGAAGTGAGTATTATCTACCGCCGCTCTGAGGCAGAGCTTCCGGCAAGAGCAGAGGAAATAGAACACGCGAAAGAAGAAGGCATCAACTTTTGCCTGCTGCATAACCCGATTCAGATTATTGGCAGCGATGAAGGCTGGGTGACCGGTATTGAGTGCCTTAAAATGAAGCTGGGTGAGCCCGATGCATCAGGGCGCAGGCGTCCTATCGCGATTCCCGGATCGGAAACTGTCATAGATCTGGAAACCGTGATTATTGCGATTGGCCAGAGCCCGAACCCGCTGATAAAAAATACCACGCCGGATCTTGAGACACAGGCCTGGGGAGGCATTGTAGCGGATGATACAACCATGGCTACCTCCAAAGAAGGTGTTTTTGCCGGCGGCGATGTGGTCACAGGTGCCGCAACGGTCATTTTGGCCATGGGTGCCGGCAAACAGGCAGCAGAAGCAATCGATGCCTATCTGCAGGGACAGCCGTTGAGTCCCGAGCACCCGGCAGTGGTCTTTGGTGTGAATCCGGTTGATCTCTGACCCGCCGGTTTCGCAGCAGGATAAAGCAGCTTTCAGCCTGAGCGTAATAGATCAGCTTTCAGGCTGATAATGGGTTTAAAAAGTCGGTCAACCAGTTAAAATGCAAAACAAGAAGCGTTCATTCATGCGAGTGGCGCTTCTTTTTTAAGGTGTGCTTGATTCGACGTTTTAAAGCTGTATGAGTTGACGAAGTCAGGAGAAAACTTCATAATAAGTGTATACTATTATGAAACAAGGTTACATATAAAGAAACTTCAATCAGGAGATGAGTGTATGAACAAAAATCAGGTGCTGGAAAAAATTGAACAAAGCGGACTGGTCGCGGTTGTCAGAGCTGAGTCAGCCGACCAGGCAATGCGCATCACAGAAGCCTGTATTGAAGGCGGTGTGGCCGCGATCGAACTGACGTATACCGTGCCAGGTGCGACGGCTATCATTGAAGCACTGGCCAGCCGTTATCGTCCGGAGGACATCATTATTGGCGCTGGTACTGTGCTTGACCCGGTTACCGCCAGAATGGCGATTATGGCTGGGGCGCTTTACGTTGTCAGTCCATGCCTGGATGAAGACGTGGTGCGCATGTGTCAGACATATCAGGTTGCCACTATGCCCGGTGCCATGACCATTCGGGAAATGGTTGAAGTCATGCGCAGCGGGGGGGATGTGATCAAGCTTTTCCCGGGTGACTTATTTGGTCCCTCAATGATTAAAACAGTAAAAGGCCCCTTGCCGCAGGCAAGAATCATGCCGACCGGCGGTGTTTCAGTTGAAAACGCAGCCCAATGGATTCAAGCGGGCGCTGTGGCGCTTGGTGCCGGCAGTTCTCTGACCGCAGGTGCCAAAACAGGTGACTATGGCAAGATAACAGAAACCGCGAAAGCTTTCATTGAACAGATCCAGAAAGCACGCGGTTAGAAAGCAGGCGAATGTCATGCGTGAACCGATTCTTCAGACTGTCGACAGAGCCTTTACCCTCATTGAGATTCTGGCCCATCACCCTGAAGGTATGCGGGCGAATGAACTGGCAAAGGCAATGGATCTGAACAAGGTGACGATACACAGATTAGTCAGCACTTTGGCGGCGCGCGGCTTTATTGAGCGATCCAGTGATGGTCTTCATTGGCAGCTGGGACTAAAAGTCATTGAACTTGGCAGCATGCGGCTCAACAGTCTGGCTCTGAAAACAGAGGCACAGCCATACCTGCGGCAGATGGTACAGCAAACTGGCCAGCCGGCGCATCTGGCCATTCGTGATCAGGCCGAAATCGTATATATTGAAAAAATTGAAACCGTTCAGTCAATGCGCATGTATTCTCAGATTGGCAAGAGAAGCCCGGTTTATTGTACGGCTTTGGGCAAAGCGCTTTTGACGGCGATGACTGAAAATGAACTGAGAAGCTTTATACGTTCGTTAGACCTAAAGCCCTATACGAAGCAGACGATGACAGATCCAGACCAGCTGATAGATGAGATAACAGCTGCAAAGAAACGCGGCTACGCAACGGATAACGAGGAAAACGAACCAGGCGTATGTTGCCTGGCGGTGCCGATATTCGATTATCGACAACATGTGATCGCTGCGATCAGCACAGCTGGCGCGAAATGCGATTTTATCAAAGACAGCCATCATCCTGTGGTTGACCAGGTTAAGCAGGCAGCTGCCGCCATTTCCAGGCGCATGGGCTGGCTGTCAGATCAAAAAAAACCAGCAGGATTTCCTGGTGAACAGCCCATGAAAGATTGACAGCAAGGTCAGATCATGATCAGATATTTCGGGCCGCTCAACGGCGGTTCGGTTCACGGATGACAGCAGCAGCAGCGCAAAGCAAAACAACGTTTTGACC
>SLHU01000153.1 GCA_007135995.1 Clostridiales bacterium
AACCGGTTAACCAGACAAGCACAAACAAACGGGTTTTTCTTCACGGTTTTTGCTTATCTTTAGAAAATCAGGTGAATATGCTATACTGACGGCGAATTTAATCTGTGTCTGATTGAACCCGCTGTGTCTGCAGATCAATGATCAGGTACGGACGGAGCCGGTTTAAGAGCCGTTTTCGGCAGACTGGCTATATTATAGATCGTGAACCAGGAGGAGAGAAATTTGAGTCTGTTAACCATTCAGCAAGTCAGTAAAAGTTATTTTGGCAAGCTGGTTCTTGACCAGATCAGCCTGCAGCTGGATGAAGGTGAGCGCCTGGCGCTGATTGGTCAGAACGGGGCCGGCAAAACTACCTTGCTGCGGTTGATTATGGGGATTGAAAAACCGGATACCGGCAGTATTACGCTGGCATCCAGGGTCATTCCCGGATATCTGTCCCAGCATTTCAGCAACCAGGCGGCCGATGAACTTCCGCTATACAATCCGGAGCTGGCCGCATTAGAGGAACGTCTGCGTCACCTTGAAACAAAGATGGCGCAGGATACAGGCAGTGACTGTGACGAACCGGTCCGCAAGTCCCTTTATCATGCCTACGATCAGGCGACAGCACGCTTTGAGTCAGCAGGCGGTTATGCTTTCAGGCATCGTATGCAGGAAATGACAGCAGGTCTTGGGTTACCTGCTGAATGTCTGAAAAGACCGCTTCATACTTTGTCTGGCGGTGAGCGCATGCGCGTTGAGCTGGCACGGCTTTTGCTTCGTGATCCAGATCTGCTGATGCTTGATGAGCCCACCAATCATCTCGATTTTTCAGCCATGGAGTGGCTCGAGCATTACCTGTCAGCTTTCAAGGGGTCCGTCATCATTGTGACGCATGACCGCGCCTTTATGAACCAGACCGCCACCGCGACTGCTGAGCTCAGTCAGCGTACACTCAGGGTGTGGCAGGGAAATTATCAGAAGTATCTGGAACAAAAAACGAGCGAAACAGAGCATCTGGACCGTGAAATCAAAAATAAGTCGCGTGAGCTGGAACGCCAGAAGACAGTCAAGCAGACGATGCTTTCCCACCGTAATATTTCCGGCTATCATGCCCGTGAAAAAGTTGTCAATAAAATGAGCCGCGAACTGGACGAGGTCAGGCAGCGTGCCCGTCATCTCAGCAGCAAACAGCAGCTCAAGTTCAAAGTGGCGGGTTCCGGTCAGCGCCATGCGTCTAATCGGATGCTGCTGGAGGCAACCGACCTGGTTATGTCTTACAATGGACAGCGGCTGTTCTCACTCGACAGATTAACTCTGAATGATCACGAAAAAACATGTTTGTGCGGTCCGAACGGTTGTGGCAAAACAACGCTGCTGTCTATTTTGCTTGGGCAGGTTGAGGCAGAGAGCGGACAAATCACACTCCATGCCAATACAGCGTATGGCCATCTTGGACAGCATGTATCATTTAAGGATGAAACAGCCACCCTTCTGAGTATTGTCCTGCAGCAGGCCAGTCTGACAGAGACACAGGCACGCACGCTGCTTGCCAGCTACGGGTTTCGGGATGTCGATGTATATAAGAAGGCAGATGTGCTCAGCGGCGGTGAAAGAGCCCGGCTTTATCTATGCTGTCTGCTGCTCGAGCAGCCCGATATGCTGTTTCTTGATGAGCCGACGAATCATCTTGATATTGAATCACGAGAAATTCTTGAGCAGGCACTGCGCGAATATGAAGGGGCCATTCTGGCAGTGAGTCATGACCGCTATTTTATAGAAAACTGCTGCCAGAGTGTCTATGGTTTTATCAGCGGGCGGGCAGAACATTTCGACAGTTATCAGGCTTACCGAAAAAGCGCGGCGCAGCCAGGTGCTTTGTCTGATCAAAGCAACAAAGACAGCCGCGACTCGTCAGAGATTTCACAGTTGGAAAACACTTCGCGCCAGGACCAAAGCGCCATGGCCAGCACGGGCAGGGCAGACAGCCGTCCTCAGGAAGAAACTGCAGATGCGGGGTCGAAAAACCCGGCTGAAGCACGCCGCCTGACAGCAATGAAAAAGAAGCAGCTGCGCGATACCGAGCAGCAGATAGAATCACTGGAAACGGAAAAGCAGCTGCTGGAAGATGCATTTGGCCAGGGGGACGATGATCAGAAGCATTACCAGCGCTACGCGGTTGTTCTGGACACACTGGAAACACTATATGTTGATTATGTCGTGCTTGCAGAGCAAATAACACCGGACGCCTGACATGGCCCGCCTGCCGATTACGGAACAATCAGCGTCAGTGCTTTTGGCTTCACATCGATGCGGGTCGGCAGATTACTGCCCTGTTCTCCATCCAGGTCAAGCGGAATCTTACAGCCATCTTCACAGCTGATCTCTACATGCTTTGTCTGAAAATACGTAATCCTGCTGTTCGTGATATGGTCGCCATTCACCATCTGCATTAAAACCGGCATCAGCTCGAATATGTTCTGTTTGTGAATCACCAGCACATCCAGCAGACCATCACTGACCGACGCTTTCGGTGCCATATAGCGAAAACCTCCGACGCTGTTGGAGTTAGAGACGATAAACAGCAGGATATCTTCATGGACGGTTCTTTCCTCCGATACGATCTGAACGTGAACCGGCTTGAATCGCTGCGACTGCAAATCAATCGCTCCGCTGATCAGATAAGCCAGTTTTCCAAGAACAGTTTTCGCTTCAGACGGTACTTTATAAGCGACATCTGTCAGCATTCCGCCTGCGGCAACATTGAGAAAATAATGATTGCCGGCTCTGCCTACATCAATCATTCTCGTTTTCATTTGTCTGATCATATCGCAAAAATCAGTCACATCACGCGGCAGTCTGAGCGAGCTGGCAAAATCATTGACTGTTCCGGCCGGATAGATCGCCAGCGGAGTTGTGTGAGATCCGTCCATGAACCCGTTAACAACTTCGTTCACAGTACCGTCTCCGCCAACCACGATCAGCAGGTTTGCCTCCCACGGCTTGAAATACCTGGCGGCCTGATAGGCATCACCCGCTCCTTGTGTCTTAATGATATCTGCATTCGTGATAATCCGGTCCGACAGCATTTTGTTAATTATTTTATCCACATTTTTTTGCAGCATCTGCCGCCCTGCTGTCGGATTGATGATGATACGGGCTTTCAAGGCGCTTCCCTCCTGTAACCAGCCGGTTTTTCTGACGGGCCATTCAAAATAAGTGCAATATGTGAGTTTACAGCCATCGCAGTTCGTGATGGACTGGCAGTAAATCCTGAGGTCA
>SLHU01000363.1 GCA_007135995.1 Clostridiales bacterium
ATGAAGATAGCCATTGGGTTCGGGAGGAAACCTTGTATGCACTTTTTTGCCTTCAAAGCGTCCGCCCGGTGCAAGATCCTTGAGGATCTCCTCATGAATAAAATTAGTGGCTGTCACTTCGTCGGGCTGGTCATTGTTCTCTGGACGTATATCAATACTCATTGTAATTATCATTCCTTTCGCTGTGCTCTAAGCACTAAACAGGTTAAAAATGTCCTGGCTGAATCATCATACGATGCCGCTGTTTTTGGTACCACGTACGATGCTGCTGTTTTGTGTACTCCAAGTCAGACAGTTTCATTGTATTTGTCACTTGTTTCTTTTTCAGGCTTTATTTCACAATTCAATCCCGTGAAGGATTGCCTGTGCATGATCATATTCCACAGCACTGCTTTCGAACCAGGTATCATACACCTGTCAGCAAAAGCTCAAGTCTTAAGAAGGTTCTTTTTGATCCGACAGGAAAGCATAGACCTTGTTCAGGCGGGAGACGGACTCATCTTTCCCCAGCAAAAGCAGAATTTCGATGGCGCCGCCGGGAGTGACTGATTGACCAGACACTGCAATCCGGGCCGGCCACATGACCTGCCCGTTTTTCATTTCGAGTTCCTGGGCCAGACTGATCAAGGCATCATGAATACTCTCACGATCCCATTGGGACAAGCCGGATAGTTTTTCAATAACAGCTGGCAGTACTTTGATTGTTGAATCAAGTGTGGATTTACTTTTCTTATTTGTGTATAGACTGACATCAGCCTGCTGATGAACTGCCAGAAAACGGATCATGTCCGGAATGTCACTGAGACGGGTGACACGAGGCTGAAGTAATTCAGCAAGCAGCGTCGCAGCAGGCGGAATCGTTCCGAATACCTGTGCCAGCCAGGGCTCGCAATGAGACAAAAATTCGCTGGCTGCCATTTTCCTGATATATTCACCGTTGAACCACTCCAGCTTCTGATAGTCAAAAACGGAAGGTGACTTGCTGATGCGATCAACACTGAACGCTTCACATAACTCTTCAAGCGAGTATAATTCCCGGTTTTCTTTCGGACACCATCCCAGCAGGGCCAGATAGTTGATGATCGCTTCCGGCAGATAACCCTGTTCAACCAGATTGGAGAAACTGACTGCACCATGGCGCTTTGAAAGCTTTCTGCCGTCTTCTCCGATGATAAGCGGCAGGTGGACATATTCTGGCTTTTCCCATCCGAACGCATCATACAGCAGATTGTACTTGGGCGTTGAAGACAGGTATTCCGAACCGCGGACAACATGCGTTATTCTCATTGCGTGATCGTCAACGACATTAGCAAAATTATAGGTGGGAAATCCATCGGTTTTCAGCAGGATCTGATCTTCAAGTTCGCTGTTATCCACTGTTATTCTGCCAAAAACAGCATCTTCAAACGAGGTAGTGCCTTCCAGAGGCATTTTTTGACGTATGACATACGGTTTACCGGATGCTAACAGTTCGTCGACGGCATGACAGCTCAAATTACGACACTTTCTGTCATAGCCGCTGGCGGCATATTCCTCGGACGCTGCATCATGGCGAAGACTTTCAAGTCTGTTTTTGTCACAAAAACAGCGATACGCATGACCTGAATCGATCAGTTTATGCGCAAAACCAGGATACAAGTCAAGCCGCTGGCTTTGTACGTACGGACCATAGGGTCCGCCTACGTCAGGACCTTCATCATGAGCAAGACCAACCTTTTCCAGTGTGGTAAAGATCAGTTCTTCAGCGCCTTCTGTCTGCCGCTGCTGATCAGTGTCTTCAATCCTGACAATAAACTCACCGTCTGATGATCTGGCGATCAGATACTCGTATAATGCTGTCCGCAGATTTCCAACATGCATATATCCTGTCGGGCTGGGCGCAAAACGCGTTCTTACAGATTTTGGATGCATATATACCTCTTTATTCTCACAAATCGTGTTTGCACAAACATACAGTGATCGACTGGCCGGAAAAGAACCTTTGACTTTTTTGACAACTTGTTCACAAAAAGCTGTCATGATTAAACGGATAATATGATACCATATATTCGTTTATATTTACATCAAGATACACCATATAGGCAGGCAGTTCAATGATAGCGGCTCATTTGCCTGAAATAAATCTGCCAGCTGGCCTGATCGGGATCTTTCACAAAGGCCTGGCAGAAGCACTGCGGTATATGACGACTGACCTCAAAACACGCAGGACTGGCAGATTGACTGATGTAAAACCAACCGGCGGACTTCCCGGGTTTTTGGCTGCAGATTGTTTATTTTACGAGGAGGCACCTCATGTTTGGTTATGTCAGACCGGAAAAATCTGAACTTCTGGTCAGAGAATACGCAAGATACCGCGCTGTTTACTGCGGGCTATGCAAAACAATTGGCTGCCATTACGGGCAGCCTGCACGTCTTTTTCTTGGCTATGACCTGACGATGCTGGCCTTGCTTCTATTGTCACTTTCCGGCAGTGAAAGTGCTGTGAAAGCTGAAGGCTGCCTGCTGAATCCGTTTCATAAAAAACCGGTGGTGAAAGAAGACCCTATACTCGTCTTGTGTGCAGGGCTGACAGTTCTGATGACATGGCATAAAGCCGAAGATGATAAGCAGGACGGTCAGCGCTGGCGCGGCAAAGCGGTTCAGCTGGCCGGAATGAATGCCTATCGCAAAGCCAGAAAAAGATTGCCTGTATTTGACCAAATGATTCGCGACTCAATGGACAAGATGCGCAGACTCGAAAATATGTCGTCCTCCAGCGCTGTGACGGTCGATGATAAAGACATGGCTGCTGCATCAGAGGATCTCGTTAAAAACGCTGCTTCAATCTTCGGCAGTCTGCTGCAAGCTGTTTTCCTGCGTGCGGCTGATACTTGCCTATACCGGCGGCATAGCGCTTCTCAGCATAAAAAGACCGTTGAAGCAGCAGGGTTGCTGGGTTATGATCTTGGCTGCTGGATCTATATGATGGACGCGATTGACGATTACAAAACAGACCGCGATAATAAGCAGTGGAATCCGCTCTCCGGATGCAGCTATGATCAGGCTGTCGAAATCGCAGAAAAACGGATGGAAGATTACGAGATGAGCATTGATAGAACAGCTGCTTTGCTGCCATACGACCGAGACAGCGGACTGATCGCAAATATAGTCCTGCAGGGGTTGGTTCAGACACGAAAATCCGTTATTAAAGGCGAGACGCTGGTGCGCCTCTAGTCAACTGAAAGCATACACATTAAGGAAGGAACTGATATGGC
>SLHU01000118.1 GCA_007135995.1 Clostridiales bacterium
TATTTACTGCGAGTCTTTTCGAAATAAGCCTTCTAACACGATATTTGTATTAATCTGTCTGCTTTTGATTACCTTGCTGCCAGCTTTCGGGCGGCTTTTGCAATGGCAGATGCTGTCAGGCCATAGTGCTCCAGCAGCTCTTCATAATTGTGGCCTGAAGTGCCAAACTGATCGTTGATCCCAATCATCGTGACAGGAACATGTAGATCACCGGACAGTGTTTCGAGTATCGCACTGCCCATGCCGCCTATAACGCTATGTTCTTCAGCTGTGATGAGGCCTTTGCTTCCCGAAAGCGCTTCAAGCAGACGTGCCTTGTTAATCGGCTTAATGGTGCTCAAATTATAGACGCTCAGTGAGATGCCTTCAGCAGCGAGCATTTCAGCTGCTTCAAGTCCTATTGAGACCATCACGCCTGTCGCGATCAAAGCAATCTCACCCGGTTTATTGATTAACCTGACGTCGCCCGGACGATAAGGCGCCTGGTCGTCTTCCGTCAAAATCGGCAGATCATTCCGATTAACTCTTATATAGCAAGGTCCTTCGATTTCCAGCATTGCCCGCATTATCTTTTTGGTTTCTACCGCGTCAACCGGAGAGAAAACATGCATGTTTGGCAAGACCCGCATCAGTGCGATGTCGTCTATGCTCTGATGCGTAGAACCGTCTCCGAAATCTGAAAGACCGGCACTGGAACCGCATATTTTGACGTTCAGAGCCGGAATACAGACACTCGTACGGATCTGATCATAGGGGCGTCCGGTCGCGAACACAGCAAATGAACTGGCAAAAGGTATTTTCCCGGTAAGGGATAACCCGGCAGCGGTCGAAATCATATTCGCTTCAGCGATGCCCATTTCAAAAAAACGGTCGGGAAACTGCTCCTGGAATAAAATACTCATCGTTGATTTGCCAAGATCGGCTTCCAGTACAACGATTGACGCGTTTCCCTGACCCATTTCAACAAGCATATCACCGTATGCCTTGCGCTGACTTAGATTTTGCATTGAAAGGCTCCTTTCTTTTCCGAGAGAAGATCGATTGCCAGCTGATACTGTGCCTGGTCCATCATTCCATTATGGAAGGCAGCGGTGTCCTCAGCAAAACCAACCCCTTTGCCTTTAGTGGTGTGCGCGATAATCGCAGTTGGACTGCCTTTTTTCTTCTCCGCCTGCTCAAGCGCCTGGCAGATCTGACTGCAGTCATGCCCATCCACTTCAATCACGTGCCAGCCAAATGCTTCCCATTTGCTGTTCATCGGATTGGTGTTCAGCCGCTTTACAACATGGTCAGTGGCCTGAATCCGGTTGTAATCTACAAAAACAGTTAGATTGTCCAGTTTATAATGAGATGCAGACATGGCCGCTTCCCATATTTGGCCTTCGGCTATTTCACCATCGCCCACTAGACAATAGACCCGGTTTTTTCTCTTATCAAGCCGAATGCCCAGCGCCATACCCTGGGCGATTGACAAACCCTGACCAAGCGAGCCTGTATTCGCTTCAATCCCGGGTGTCTTTCGCAAATCAGGATGTCCTTGCAGCATCGCGCCCAATTTTTTGAGATGGCTTAGCTCATCCAGCGGGAAATAACCAAATTCTGCCAGCGCGGCATATTGGGCCAGCGCGGCATGCCCTTTGCTCATGACAAAGCGGTCGCGTGTTGGGCAGTCGGGCACTTGCGGATCATGCTGCATCTGGTGGCCGTAAAGCACGGAGACTATTTCTGCAGCTGAAAATGAACCGCCAATATGTCCTGTTTTGCCGATGCCGATCATTTCCACGACTCTGTAGCGTATTGTCCAGGCTAACGCATGAAGCTTGTCAGCCTGTTCTTTTGTTATCATGGTGTGCCTCCTTATGATAGACCCTCTCAGGCCGGGCTTATTTCTTTCCACTAAGGGATATGCTATATTATAGGTGTATGCTGTATTATAGCTTGTCGCTGCTGAAAGATTCAATAGCGATTATGAACACATCAGGAAGTAATTTGTTATGTAATCAGCACAGAACATGGCGCGATTCTACGAAAGAGGGAACGAAATGGCTGCAATAAAACCAATTAATAAAATTAAAGTCAGTGATGAAGTCCTCAACCAGCTGAAGCAAAATATACTGACAGGCACCTTTAAGCCAAACGAAAAACTGCCGCCTGAAGGGCAGCTTTGTGAGCTCTTTCAGGTGAGCCGCATTTCCATCCGTACCGCGCTGCATAAACTGGAGGCCATTGGTCTGATTGAGACCAGGAATGGTGAAGGTACTTTCGTTCGCGGGTTTGATCCTGGCAGTTTAATGTTGCCGCTGCTGCGGCATATTCAGATAACCAGACAGGATATACTTGATCTGCTTGCCTATCGGGAAGCTGTTGAAATGCTTGGATGCCGTCTGGCGGCAGAAAACGGCAGCCAGACAGAAGCAGAAACGCTGGAGAATATTTATCATCAAATGGAAAAAGCGGCCTGCGCCGGCGATACAGACGCCTTTACCCAGTTCGATATCGCTTTTCATCATCAGATAGCGAATATGTCTGCTAATTCGTTCATTATCCGAACCCTTCAGATAATCGATGATTTTTTTCAGGCGCATCTGCAGCGAATGAATCAAAGCATCAGCTTAATTTACAGCCTTGACTCACACAGAGCATTAACAGATGCTGTGAAGCATCATCGGCCTGAAGAGGCAGCCGGCATTTTATCGGACAGCATACAGGCCAGTATCAGAACGGTCAGTCAATGGCCTGACCAGCCGGAAGCCGGCTTATAAAGCCAGCCAGCAGATGATGCAGCCCTGGCATCATCCGCGAGGGGTCAGATGAATAACTAGAAAATAACCCTGAATGCGTTATTGTTAATGACACCTGAAGACAGTCAAATAGCTTCAGGGCAAGATAAATTTACAACACGAGGCTTCAGGGTCAAGATAAATTCACCACAGGATTCAGGGGCAAATGTATGAATCTAAAGCAGCGATGCTAATGAATATCAATCATGGCCAGATAATTTTCAGGTGGTACATAATAGGGCACACTGTTGCCTGTGCCCACCGCGAAACCACCACGATCTCCAACCTGCTGCAGCATCTTCTGAACGCGCTGTCTGATCTGATCCGGTGTGGACCGGCAGATAAAGTCAAGATCAAAACCGCCCATAATTGCGATGCGTGAACCATAGCTTTCATAGACTTTTTCAACCGGCATGATTTTATCTTCAAATGAGTGTTTGCCGTCGAATTTAATATCATCAATAA
>SLHU01000406.1 GCA_007135995.1 Clostridiales bacterium
CGCATCCTGTTGCTTTACAAAGGCTGCTGTTGTGGTTTTCCAGCCTTGCGGGGAAACTGCTTTGGCGTTGGCTTTTCTTTTATAAATTCGAGGACAGCGCGCTTGATGTCAGTGCCTGGCAGAAAAAACGACCGCATATCGCCAGCACGCCCGCCCAGTAACTCAACGGCCTGCTTTGCGGCCGGCCATTCTGAACGAACATCTGTTTTCATAGCAAGAAAACGTCCCCCCACACGAACAAAAGGCAGACAGTATTCACACAGAACCGGCAAAGCAGCCACTGCCCTGGCTGTCGAAAAATCAAACTGTTCACGGTACGCGCGATCTTTTCCTGCATGCTCGGCACGTGCATGAACTGTAGTGATGCCTTTCAGCCCGAGCTCGCAGATCACCTCATTGAGATAACCGACTCTTTTCGCCAGAGCATCCATAAGGCAAACCTCCATATCCGGTCTGGCTATTTTCAATACCAGGCCGGGAAAACCCGCACCGGTGCCGACATCAATCAGTCGGTTTCGCCCGTTGCTGCCTGTTTCGCCCTTTTCCAGCCAGGGCAGCAGTGATAATGAATCCAGATAGTGCTTTACCGCAATACCTTCAGCATCAATGACAGATGTCAGGTTAATTTTCTGATTCCACAGCACAAGAAGATCCGCCAGCAGTACAAGCTGCCGTTTCATTTCTATACTAAGCAAAATGTTCTGCCGCGTTTCTATGTCATCCAGCCAGTCCAGTAATGTCCTGGCATTGTCAAGCTTATTCGTCATATTTTATGTTCACCTTAAACATTCATATCTTACTGCTGCAAGAACTTCGCAGATTTTCTGCGGCAGCCTCATCGAAGCAAAAGCAGAGAATATTTTTGCGTTTCGCCGGGCAGTCGCCATATGCAAGCTGCGTTTCGCAGGCCCGCCGTCATATGCAAGCTGCAGATCACCATCATTGATCACTTTGATTTTCAGACCGCTGCCCTCTGCCGGCCCGAAGATATACCAGTAAAACTGATATGTCAGCCGGTGACACACCTGATATACGGCTCGCCTGCCCGATTGAACCGGGACGAAGGCGATCCAGCTTTTGTTTTGCTTCAATCCTCAGACCGGGAATTGACAGGTAATCAAGATCATCAGGCAGTTTTTTTTCTTCGTTTCTATTGAATTTGTGAATGCGATTGAGTTCAAGCGCAATATACCCTTCGTATTTGAGCTGCACTTCAAGTGTAAACTGTTCATCTTCTGACAGCACCGGGCGGTCCTCGTCAAGTTCAGCCAGCATCTGATAGGTCAACTCCGGCCGACGCAGCAGATCAGCAATTGTAACACCATGCTGCAGGCACGCACTCTTTTTTGATTCAAGCCATTCGTTAACCTGCTTTGCCGGTCTGATCCTTTTTTTCCTGCAGCGCGCTATCTCTTGTACTATGCGCTGCTGCTTTTTTCTAAATGTTTGCCATCTTTTGTCATCGATCAGTCCTATTTCACGTCCGACAGGTGTTAGCCTGGCATCAGCATTATCCTGACGTAAAACCAGCCGGTATTCAGCCCGTGACGTCATCATCCGGTAAGGTTCAACCGTTCCTTTTGTGATCAGATCATCAATCAGCACGCCTATATAGGACTGGGACCGGTCCATCATGACAGCTGGCTGGCTTCTGAGCTTGCGGACAGCATTTACACCAGCCACTAGACCTTGGGCCGCTGCTTCTTCATACCCTGATGAACCATTAATCTGTCCGGCACAGAACAGATTTTCCACCTTTCTTGTCTCAAGAGACAACTGCAGACAGGTTGGATCAATGCAGTCATATTCAATCGCGTAAGCGCTTCGCATCATCTGAGTATGCTGCAGACCGGGAAGCGAGTGCAGCATTTTTACTTGAACATCCTCTGGCATACTGCTTGAAAAGCCCTGCAGATAAAGCTCTTCGGTATCGCTGCCGGTAGGCTCAATAAAGATCTGATGTCTTTTCTTATCCGGAAATTTGACATACTTATCTTCGATTGACGGACAGTAACGGGGGCCGATCCCGTCAATTTCGCCGCTGAACAGCGGTGAACGATTCAGATTTGCTTCGATCACGTGACGCGTTTCTTCTGAAGTCCATGTCAAAAAACAGGGGATCTGGTCAGTCTGCAGAACATCTTCCGGGCGATGCATGTAGCTAAAAGGTGTCACCTTTTTATCACCGTCCTGCAGATCCATGACCGAAAAATCAATTTGTGTCCGATTGACACGCGCCGGCGTTCCTGTCTTAAACCGCTGCAAGGGCAGTCCAAGCGTCCTAAGACTGGCTGCCAGGCCAATTGACGGGAACATGCTGTCCGGTCCGCTGCTGAACTGGCATGCGCCAATAATTATTTTGCTTTCCAGATAGGTGCCTGTTGCCAGAATGACAGCACGGCAGCCGATCACGGCGCTGGTTTTCATCTGCACACCTGTAATGCGCTGCTGCTTTCCGTTTACTGAGACTTGCGCCAGCAGGCTGATGACTTCACCTTGCCTCAGATGAAGATTCTGCTGCCGTTCTATCACGTGTTTCATCAAAACCTGATAACGGCGGCGATCGATCTGCGCTCTGGGTGAGAGTACAGCAGGACCTTTTGAAGCGTTCAGCATACGAAACTGGATCATTGCCTGATCAGCCACCTTGCCCATTTCTCCGCCAAGGGCATCGATTTCCCGGACAAGCTGTCCTTTCGCGGTGCCGCCGATACTTGGATTGCAGGGCATATTCGCCACAGCATCAAGGTTCATTGTCAGAAGTAACGTTTGCATGCCGAGTCTGGCGGCAGCCAGCGCAGCTTCACAGCCGGCGTGGCCGGCACCAATCACAACGATATCGTAATCTCCGGCATGATATGCGCCCTGCTTCTTCAGAGCCTCTTCAACTGTCAACAAAAAAGTTTGCCCCCATTACATAGCTGCCCGCGGCAGTCTTTTTTCTGCTCAGACACTATTTACCAACACAAAATCTGGAAAATATAGTATCCACGAGTCTATCTGAAACCAGGTCACCCGTAATTGACGCACATGCTTCAGCACCATTGCGCATCAAAGAAGCAACCATGTCGAGCGGCACCTGCTGAACAAGCGCATCCTCGGCTTCTCTTAACCGGTCGGCGGCATCCCGCAGCAATGCGTAATGCCTGCTGTTTGTGACCATCAGATCTTCATCACACATGCTGCCAGCCTGTTCATAATAGTCACTGATTGCTTGTCTGATTGGATCGAGGCCTTCTGGTCTC
>SLHU01000005.1 GCA_007135995.1 Clostridiales bacterium
ACTGCCAAAGATGTCCGTTTATAAGCGCATTTTAGAAAAATCAGCAGTTGTTTGGAGAAAGTGAAATCTCCGCGCTCTTTCCCGGATGTCCGATAGTATCAACAGCATATATGTGGAAATCATTCAACAAATAATTGCAGGCAAGCAAATTGTAGGCTGTCGTTGCATTTCCGCCATGAAAGACAAGCAGCGGAACGCCGCTGAGATTCCCTGTTTCAATCACATGTGTATTGCCAAAAGATGTATCAACAAAAAACGATTTGTATGGGATCGGAAGCCTTGCCAGCTGGTCATCGTATAATGCAAGAATAGCTCTTTTTCCCTCTTCACTTTTATATATAGTTTTCATTTTTGCCCTCCAGCCTCGAGAAATGGTCTGCATTTTCTCCTGATCTTATGTCAATAACCGCTATCCATTATATCGCATGGCCTTCCGTTTTGGTACGTGGTACCAACTTTCATTTTTCAGTTCATGAATTTAATCAAGGGTTTCTTGTCAGAAAATCACTGATTATGTCAGTGATGACAGCTGTTTCAGCCACTAACGCATGGCCTCCGCTTTCAAAGGACACCAGCTCTGAATGACGCATGCTATTATTGGCAAAGACTGCATGGTCAAAGGTTACTAAAGAATCATCCTGAGCATGCAATATGATCGTGGGAACTGATATTGTGCCCATTGCTTCGCCGGAAAGCGGCCTGATCCTGGCTTCATGGATGTTGCCTGGATAACGGGGGCTCATAGGGTGCATAAAGCTGAGCATGTCATCAGCATATTGCTTGTCTTCAGGGCTGAGTGCCTCATATATGTCTTGAGGAATGCCAATCATCTCCGAAAACTGCGGCCGAAATGTTTTAAGCACCAGCCAATAACTGAAATCTGATTTCTGGATCGTGTTGATAACTTTTGTGCTTAAAGGGATCTCTTCTCCCATGAACATCGTTACAGCTGACAGCAAAACCAGTCCCCTGCTTCTGTCGGGATAGTCATGCACGAATTGAAGCGCTGAAGGACCGCCGGCTGAGGCACCGAGGATAACCGCCTGATCAATTTCCAGATGATCTAGTAAAGCGGCGTAAAGAGCAGCCTGGTGCTCTACCGTTGATGTTTCAGTCAAAGGAGATCGCAGGTAACCAAAACGGGAAACCGAAATAAACTGATAGCCATCGCCAAGTGCTTTCTTGCCAATCAGCATGCCCTGGTCGTAGCCCCCGCCGGCACCGTGAATAAGAAGGGCGGCAGGGCCATCACCTTCAACCGCGTACTCTATCTCCCCGTATTCTGTCGTCAAAACCGTACTGCCCTCAAGCACCCTCTGGCGGGCAGCCGCTATTTCACCGCGGAACTGAACATATGAAGTTGAAAATAAGATCAGCAGCAACACAGCAACAAGCAGAACAACGATCTTCATAATTATACCCTTGTGTCGAGCAGACCGCGCGACACCCTTTTCAGTTTGAGTCAGGCGATCCATGATCCTGCCCTCATCAATGATGATGTAATCAGTGGCCAGCACCATGGTCCGTGCGATATATGGTTTCTCATGCAGGATAAACTTAAATCCGTCAATCATGTCACGCCTGACAACAGTAACCAGAATGATGCCGGGAACAATAGACAATGCCAGCAAGGTGGCGAAAACATCAGCTCTCCCGGTTCGGTCAAGCACATCTAAAGACAGGGCAAATCTCAATATCGCCGCACCAAACACCGATATCACCTGTCCGCTGATTAATAAGCTGAAATTCTTGCTAAGCACCTTCACCATCTGCCTCTTTCTTTGTCCGTTTGACAACTCCCTAATTGTCAATCTCAAAATAACACGACAAGATGAATCCTCCCTCCCCCAAAGGTATGATTTTCCCGCAGCAAATAGGGTGATTGTTTCCCTTCCGTTTTGGTACGTGGTACCCGCCGGAAGTTCCTTTGCCTTCCGTTTTGCCTTCCGTTTTGCCTTCCGTTTTGGTACGTGGTACCCGCCGGAAGTTGATCCGAAACAAGCAAGCTGTTTTTTTATCAAGTGAATAAGTGATATACTAAAACTGTCACGGATCTGCGCTTTCATTCAGGATTACTGAGGCCAGATTCTGTTTATCAGTCTAGATTGCATTTTATTTGGGAGGTTTGTCTGATGAAATTTAAAATGGTTCACACGAATTTTAATGTTTTAGATCTGGAAAAGAGCCTGGCTTTTTACAAGGAGGCTTTGGGTTTGACCGAGGAAAGGCGAAACGAAGCTCCGGACGGAAGCCATATTATCGTCTTCTTAGGAGATGGTGCAGGTGAGCACAAGCTTGAACTGACCTGGCTGAGGGACTGGAAAGAACCCTATGACCTGGGTGACGAGGAATTTCACCTTTGTTTCACCGCAGATGATTATGACGGTGCTTATGAACTGCATAAAAAAATGGACTGCATCTGTCAGGATAAAAAAAGTCCGCGCGGTCTTTACTTTATCCAGGATCCGGATGGATACTGGCTTGAGGTCGTACCTGCAAAGTAAAAGTACAACATAGGCTAACTCATAAAAACATTGAATGAAAAGGGCAGCCAGTCCTTCGGGCATCATGCCAGTGGAATTGAATTTTGTTCAGCGTTCTATTTGACGGATGATGCAATGTGCATGGCATGCAAAACTGCAAGGCATTAAATGATGAAAAACAGACGGTTCCCGGTAAAGGAACCGTCTGTTTTACTGCAGTCATATGAGTACTCTTCGTGTTGGTACGTGGTACCTCAAGATGTGTGGCCCCCCACTCCGTGGCCTTCCGTTCTGGTACGTGGTACCCACATGGTGCCCCCTAAGGTGACCTAAGCGGGGACCCACTCATTGCTTTTATCAATGAATTCCAGTACTTTTTGCTGTAATTCACGATCTGTTTTAAGTAAATCTAACAGTGCATCGACGACTGCTGCGTCGAATTGCGTTCCCGAGCCCATCACAAGCTGCTCTTTTGTGTTGTCAAGCGACAAGTGTTTTCGATAATGCCTGTCGCTCATCATCGCATCAAAAGCATCTGCAACTGCAATAATCCGGGCATTTAACTCAATTTCCTCGCCCTTGATACCATCAGGATACCCTTTTCCATTGTAGTATTCATGATGATGCCTGACGATCGGCACGATGTCATGAAACATGGAAACCGCAGATAATATCATAGCGCCCTTAATCGGATGCTGTTTGACTTGATCATACTCAATTTTATCAAGCATTTCCTTTTTTAGCAGGATGTCATCTGCTG
>SLHU01000284.1 GCA_007135995.1 Clostridiales bacterium
TGTTCTTTCATCAATTATTGGCATATCCCTTTATATAGGAGCCAGTAATGCCTTAATGACTGTGGCTAATGATAATTTAATTCAAACGGTTTCGATAAACGCCGATCTTGTAGCCAGTCGAAACGAGCAGATTCTGGGTAACTTAGCTACTATAGCCGAGCGGCGTATTCTCACCGATGCTACACCGCAGTTTGAACGTATTGCTTTTCTGGACAATGAAGCTGAAAGATTGGGTTTTCAGACTATGGGCATTGCCCAGCCCAACGGTGAATCTGTGCTCAATGACGCCAGCACGCCAAACCTGGCTGATCGTGACTATTTTCAGGCCGGCATTCGTGGCCAACAAGCGATATCCGATGTCCTGATCAGTCGTGCGACCAATGATGCTATCATGGTTTATGCTGTGCCGGTCCGAAGCAATGGTCAAATAGTGGCTGTATTGTTTGGTACGCGTGATGCTTATGATTTGAGCCAGATGACGAACAGCATGGCCTTCGGTGAAAATGGTTACGCTTTTATTCTAAACAGCGAAGGTGTCTTGATTGCTCATCCAAATGCAGATAATGTTATAGAACAGTACAGTGTCATTGAAGACGCTAAAACAAATCAAGACTACCAAGAACTGGCAAACATCATGAGCCAGGAGATGATCCGCGGTCATGTTGGTGTTGATCAATACTACTTTGACGGTGAAAACCGGATCATGAGCTATGCACCCATCCCGGGCACTGACTGGTCCATAGCTAATGCGACATTGCTTAGTGACTACATGGATGCTGTGAACGCGATCAGGAATCTGGTTATTATTATCTGTTTTGTCTTGATTCTTGTAGGTGCCGGCGTTGCATTCTGGTATGCCAATACTTTGACAAAACCACTGCAAAAAGCACTTAACATGATCAAAGAAATGAGCAAAGGGCACCTAGGCGGCCGTCTCAAACTGCAATCCAAAGACGAAGTCGGCCAGATGGCAGCAGCGATGGACCAGTTTGCCGAAGATCTGCAGATGAAGATGATTGGTGTAATGCAGCTTATCGCCGCTGGTGATGTCAGTATGGAACTGACGGCAGTAGACAAGGACGATGAGATCACACCAGCTCTGGTCACAACAATCAGCGCCATTCGCCGGCTGGTCACCGATGCAAACGCTCTTGCCGATGCCGCGGTCAATGGCCGACTCAATACCCGTGCTGACGTCAGTCAGCATCAAGGTGATTTTGCTAAAGTTGTTGAAGGTGTCAACAATACGCTCGATGCGGTGATCAAACCGGTTCAGGAAGCTTCAGGTGTGCTTGAAGCGATGGCTCAAGGTGATTTGAAGAAACGTGTTACTGGCGACTATCAGGGTGACCATGCGGAGATCAAAAACGCGCTTAACAGCACGCTTGACGCACTGGGTGTCTATATTAAAGAGATCGCCTCTGTGCTGACCGAAATGGCTGATTCAAACTTTGATGTTAACGTAGACGCTGATTATCTGGGAGACTTCGCGCCGATCAAAGCAGCGCTGAATCGGATTATCGACAGTTTTAATAACATGTTGTTTGAGATGAACAGCGCCGCTGAGCAAGTAGCGGCCGGTTCCAGCCAGGTATCGGACGGCAGCCAGGCACTGTCACAGGGCGCGACCGAACAGGCCAGCTCCATAGAGCAGCTGACCGCGTCGATCAACGAGATAGCCGAACAGACAAAAGCGAACGCGCTTAATGCCAATGAAGCCAATGAGCTGGCGACGATGGCACGAAGCCAGGCAGAAGAAGGCAACAGCAGCATGCAGGATATGCAAAGTGCCATGGAAGAAATTAATGTGTCTTCCAGTAATATCTCGAAGATTATCAAGGTGATTGATGAGATCGCGTTCCAGACAAACATTTTGGCTCTGAACGCGGCAGTAGAAGCAGCGAGAGCCGGGCAGCACGGTAAAGGCTTTGCCGTGGTCGCGGAAGAAGTTCGCAATCTGGCAGCTAGAAGCGCCCAGGCGGCTAAAGAGACGACAGAGATGATCGAAGGCTCCATCAGCAAGGCGCAGGCAGGCACGGAAATCGCCGACAAAACCGCGGCGGCGCTGGGACAGATCGTTAATGATGTTGCGAAAGCCGCGGATCTGGTCAGTTCGATCGCAAACGCGTCAAATGAGCAGGCCTCAGCGATCTCGCAGGTGAATCAGGGTGTGGAGCAGGTCTCGCAGGTGGTACAATCCAACTCAGCGACCAGTGAGCAAAGCGCCGCGACCAGTGAGGAGCTGTCAAGCCAGGCCGACCTGCTGCAGGAGATGATCGCCCGGTTCAAACTCAGAGCAGATAAAACAAGAACAAAACAAAAAGTGACCGTTGGCAGTCATAAACCGTCTGCTTTACCCGTCGGAAAAGCAACTAAAAGCATTAATCTAGATGACGGGGATTTTGGAAAATACTAAATAATAAATGAATGGCCGGTCTGAGCGCGCTCAGGCCGGCTGTATTTACAGGTGAAAATGAGATTAGTATCAATTCTTCTATAAGAGTCGTAAAGTATCCTGATAAGGTAAAGATAGCGAAACACTGCTGAATAATGCGGACTCTACCATGTATGAGACAAAAAGAAATGGTGAAGGTGGATTTAGTTTCTTTAATAAAGCTACTAATATATAAAACGCACTGCTTGAGGAAAAAATTGTCAGTAGATGGCTATGTGTCAATTCCTAATATGGTCACGTCAAGGAAAGCCCGATCATTGAGAAGATCAATTGTATAGGGTTTTATTGGATTTCCTTCAGACTGAAAAACTCTTACAACAGGCCTCAGACAGGCTGCTGGATGATTTCTTATAACAACAGCCAGACTTTGATTACTTAATCTGACAGTCACACCTGAAGAATAAGGAACAATTCTTTTCATAAATGCTGTAATTACATCTGTGTCAAAGAGGTTGCTGGAACCCCCCATTAAGTATTCAACGGCTTCTGATGGCGGCAAAGCTTTTCGATAGGGTCTGTCTGATGTTAGCGCGTCAAAAACATCAGCAACCGCGATAATTCGTCCATGCCTCGATATAGCCTTGTCCTTTTTTCCATAAGGATAACCTGAACCGTCTATTTTTTCATGATGGTCTACAACAGCCGACAACGTTTCAGGATAAATAGAATATTGTTTTTTTAAGTAATCATAACCATATTCAGAGTGTTTTTGAATCTCTTTGTATTCTACCTCACTTAGTTTCCCTGGTTTGTTTAAAATATCCTTAGAGACAA
>SLHU01000105.1 GCA_007135995.1 Clostridiales bacterium
GATTTTGCTTTTAGTGGCAGGATTTCCGGTATGAATGACGAGACACTTTGCCTGACATCCAGATGATTATGGATGCAAACATTGAGGCGCTCGATATTTTCTTATTGAAAGTTCAGGCAGACATCGTCACGTCTGGTCTTTTCAAACATAAAAGCGCTCACAGATCGCATTGTATAAAGTGCATATCATAAGGTGCTGTGATAAAATGATACAAATAATCGCATATAGCAATCGATAATTTAAATGAGGGGTTCCGGCAACATGGTCATGAACAAAAAAAATCAATCTGCTGATAAGGATTTTAATCTGGGGGATCTTGGCCTTCTGATCCCTGAACTATATATGCCCTGTGAAGACATAGAGCTGTACCGGTGGGCAGTCGTTGCATGCGATCAGCATACAACGGATCGTGAATTCTGGAAGGAAACCGCGTCTATTATAGGCGATGCGCCTTCTACTTTCCATATGATTCTGCCCGAAATTTACCTTGAAAAACCAGATGCTTTGTCTGTTGACGAACGGATCTCGCGCATTAACGCATATATGCGAAAAGCGGAATCTGATCATCTTGTCTGGCGGCTGCCGCAAGGCTGTATGTTGATCAACCGCGAAACACCTTTGCACAGCAGCCGGCTGGGGCTGGTGATCGCCGTTGATCTGGAGCACTATGACTATACGCCCGGCACCGACAAATTAATCCGGGCCAGTGAGGGGACGGTCATGGATCGCATCCCGCCCCGTGCAGCGATCAGGAAAGAAGCGCTGTTTGAGCTGCCGCATGTTCAGCTGCTGTTTGATGACGCCGAACACACTGTCCTGACCCCTTTATATGAGTATTTAAGGCAGACAAACAAAGTGCCTTGTTATCAGACAACCCTCATGCAAAATGGCGGCCATATAACCGGCTGGTTTCTTGATGCCGATAACGGCTACCTGCAGCAGGCTTTGCAGCAGCTTTCGAACCTGCAAAGCCTCATCAGCCATCATCTTCTTTTCGCAGTCGGTGACGGCAATCATTCGCTGGCAACAGCGAAAGCGCACTGGGAAACAATTAAGGCGCAGGCCAGGCCCGATCATCCGGCCCGGTACGCACTCGTTGAGATCATGAATATTCACGATCAGGGTCTTGAATTTGAACCTATTCACCGGATTATTTTTGATACACATGCCGAAGACCTGCTGCAGACAGCCAGAACGACACTTGGAAGCACCTTTATTAATGCTGAGAAATTATCCGGCGCGCATTTGACAGTTCCGGAGATTAAAGAGGATTATCACACCTATATTCTGGCTGACAAGCATGCCGCCTGGGAAATGAAACTGCAGGCAGACGGACAGCCGCTCGCTGCAGATACCCTTCAGACATGGCTTGATCAGATGATTATCAGCCGGCCTTCGTTTCGAATTGATTATGTGCATGGCATCAAGGCCATCAAAAAGCTCATAGACGCCGGTCATACAGGCATCCTGCTGCCGGGTCTGCGCAAAAGGGACTTTTTTCCGACACTTGCCAGCAAAGGCGTCCTGCCCAGAAAGACTTTTTCCATTGGTGCGGCTTTTGAAAAGCGTTACTATCTTGAAAGCCGAAAAATCAGGGATTCATAATGATCAATCAGACATTTTGGCAGCAATGCCCGGCAAGAAAGCGCTCAATGCCCGGCAAGAAAGCGCTCAATGTCCGGCAAGGAAGCGCTCAATGCCCGGCAGAGAAGCAGCCAATGCCCGGCAGAGAAGCAGCCAGATAAGGAGACGAGTTGATGCAGCATGACAAACATCACAGAAAAACTGTGTGTGTTATCGGAGGCGGACTGACTGGACTGACAGCTGCTTATCAGATGGCTGAACGCGGCTATAATATTATTTTACTTGAGTCCTCGTTGCAGCTGGGCGGAATGGCAGCGTCTGTCTGCCTGGGAAAGCAGCCTGTTGAGTACATTTATCATCATCTGTTCACCAGCGACACATATTTTCTTGAGCTTTGCCGCCAACTCAACATCGAGGATAAGATAACCTGGCATCAGACCAAAGATGCTATTTATGCCGATAAAACCATATATCCGTTTTCCGGCCCTGCTGATTTGCTGCGCTTTCGGCCGCTGCCTGCGGTCGCCCGGATCCGAACCGGTCTTGCAGTGTTGAAAGCGGGCCGCTTACATGACTGGCAGTCGCTGGAAGCGCTGACAGCCCGGCAATGGCTGATCAGATATGCCGGGCGGCATAGTTACGAAAAACTCTGGCAGCCTCTGCTGCAGTCTAAGTTTGATCAGGATGAGGATACTGTATCAGCGGTCTGGATCTGGAATAAATTTAAACTTCGGGGCCATTCAAGAAAAAGCAAAGTAAGTTCATCTTGTCTGGGATATATGCAGGGAGGCTTTGGTGTCCTTGTAAACGAGCTGAAAAATAAGATTGAACAAAAGGGCGGCACCATTCATATGGGTCAGACAGCAGTCAGTATTCGTTGTAACAAGGACAGCCTCCAGGCGAGCGCGCCAGATGCGTCAGATCAAGCGCAGCAGGCCTCTGAAGCCGGTTTTTTTCATGACAGCGCTGATTTAACTGAACGGGCATACTCAATATCGGCTATTCATGATGACGGCAGGCTGTCTGAATATGATGCTGATGGTGTTATCACAACTGTTTCTGCCCGGCAATTTGCCAATATGGCCGCCTCGCTGAATCTTCCTGATGACTATATGCTGAAAGCGCAATCCATCAGATATAAAGCAGATCTGTGTCTGGTTTTATATCTCAGGCAAAGTCTGTCATCTTATTACTGGACCACAATCTGTGATCGATTACCCTTCGTTGTGGTTGTTGAACATACACAGCTCACAGGCACAAAGCCCTATGGCGGGTCAATTGTTTACATTTCACGTTATCTTGATGCAACAGATCCATTATGGATGATGTCAGACGGCGGCGTTTACCAGACTTTTATGGATAGTCTAAAACAGATTTATCCTGATTTTTCTCAGTCGCATGTCGTTCACTGGAGACTTCGCCGGACACGGTATGCTCAACCCGTTATAGATTGCGCCTACAGCGATAAAATGCCGCTGATGGATACACCTAGTCCTGGCGTTAAACTGGCAGGCATGGCTCAAATATATCCTGAGGATCGTGGTATGAACTACGCGGTCAGACTGGCCGGTCAGGCCGTTGTTTCATTGCAAAAACATCTGGAACAGGATTAACCGGTACTGACCAGACATAGTAAGGAGGAAAA
>SLHU01000189.1 GCA_007135995.1 Clostridiales bacterium
AGAGGGATCCTGGCACAGGAATCGTGCATAGAACGTTTGCCAAAACATTTGTAATCACCCAGATGCTCACCATGATCAGCTGTGAAAACAATCATTGTCTGATCAAGCTGACCGGTTTTTTCAAGTGCGTCAAGGATGCGGCCGATCTGATAATCGACAAAGGATATACAGGCATAGTAGTATGCCTTCATAATCCTGATATGATTCCGGTCATATCCTCCGTCACGGTATTTGTAGCGGTTCTGGCACTTGTTGACAAATGTCTGCAAAGCCTCATGCTGATCAGGTATATTGGGCAATGGCATATCGTCGCCTCTGTAGAGTTTGTGCCAAGGGCTTGGCGGCGCAAAAGGCGGGTGCGGATGAATAAAACTAGAGAAAAGATACCAGGGCTGGTTCTCCTTTTCCTGCCCGCTGATAAAACTGACCGACCGGTCCCCGATCCACTGCGTCGGATGATCCTGCGGCGGCAGCTGGGACGGCTGGGGCATATAATACATTTCGCCTCTGACACCGTTTGGTTCAAGCAGATCCTTATACCCTTTGTCCTGCAGATATTTCATATAAGGATAATCCTGAACAGAGTCTATACCGCCTTCTTCCTGGATTTCACGGGTCTGAAAACCTCTCAAAGCAAGCGGGTCCGGTGAAAAATGGCATTTGCCGATGCCATGGGTGCGGTATCCACTTTCACTGAGCACACTCATAAAGGTACTCCTGCCGTCATCCGGCATCTTCGTGTTCTCGTAGCAGCCGGTATTGGCCGGATATTGGCCGAAAATCATTGAACATCGGGCAGAAATACAAACAGGCGAAGGTGTATAAGCGTTGGTAAAAGCTACCCCGGATCTATAAAGCCGGTCCAAGCTTGGCGTTTTGATAATCGGATTATTTAATGCGCCGATTGTATCAAATCGCTGTTGGTCAACAAACAAATGAAGTACATTAGGCTTTGACATCATAGCCTCCTAAAACAGTGCTAAGCGCACATTACGCTCATTTTTCACGAATAGCTGCAGCTTACAGCTGACTTATCTGGTGCTTATATTATTCTCCAATTATGACAGGGATGCAAGGATAAAAGCCTATACTATTTACGTGCAGATGCGCAAATATATAAAAACATCATGCGGCAGTGATTTTATGAACACTGTTTCTATGATTGCAGTCCGGCAGCATCCCAGAACAAGCAAATCGGCAGCTGACACATGCATTTCGTAACATTGAAAGCACAGACAGCTGCTTTGATGATTCCTCAGCCAGCCGGGTGTCCGTCACCATCATCCTGAATCACGGCCGTGAACTCAGGCAGAACCTCGAATCTGATCTGATTGCCCAGGCAGACGCCATGTCTGGCATGAATATGTGAGATCAGGTCCACAGACTGGCCATCCGTTGTCTGAATCCTGACAACGGCCTGGTAGCGCTCACCTGAATAAGTCAAATCCTGGATCTGGCCAATAAGCGACCCTTCGGGTGCCAGCCGCAGACCGTCCGGCCTGACAGAAAGAAAGACATTGTCGCCGGGCAGATGATGATGAATATGATGACAGGGGATGGTACCTATCGCTGTATCAACTGCCTGCCCCGATTCAGCCACGGTTCCCTGCAGCAAGTTGCTGCGGCCGACAAATGTAGCAACAAACCGGTTTTCGGGATACCGGTAAATTTCAACAGGAGAACCTTGCTGCTGAATCACACCCTGCCTGATCACAACAATTTCATCTGAGATGGCCAGTGCGTCTTTTTGATCATGTGAAACAAATATCGCGGTGGTTTGTGCTGTCTTGAGAATGCGTTTTAGATCGCCGCGCATTTGCTCACGCATTTTCGCGTCCAGACTGCTGAAAGGTTCGTCGAACAGGACCACCACAGGATTACGGATCAGAGCCCGTGCCAGCGCGACTCTCTGCTGCTGGCCGCCAGACAATTCATAGGGCTGGCGTTTCTCATACCCGGCCAGATCCACCCGTTCCAGCATACTGCGGATTTGTTCTTTCTTATCTTTACCCCTATAGCCAAAACCAATGTTTTTCTCCACACTTAAATGCGGGAAAAGGGCATAATCCTGAAAAACCATCCCCAGTCCGCGTTTTTCCGGCGGCAGCCAGATGCCTTTGCCGGCGACGGTATGTCCGTTTAAAACAACTTCTCCTGAATCCGGCCGCTCAAAACCGGCGATCAGCCTGAGCAAGGTTGTTTTCCCGCATCCGCTCGGGCCCAGCAGCGTGATGATCGCCTTTTCTTCTACTGCCAGATTGACATTGAAAACTGCTGGCCGCTGTTGTTCCGGGTACGTTTTAGTCAGATTTTTCAGTTCTATCATTGCCATCCTGAATCACTCCTGTTATCTCTTTTTCATCATCAGTCTTAACGGGATGATCGAAACAAATGTTATCAGCAGCGCGGCAGGTGCGGCCATGTGATAAACCGCTTCACTTGATTCCACCCATACTCTCACAGCCAGTGTGTCATAACCGGGCGGTCGCAGCAATAGGGTTGCCGGCAGTTCTTTTATGGAACTGACAAAAACAAGGGCGCCGCCGGCCAGCAGGCCGGGTGATACGAGCGGCACAATGATCCGCGCAATAACCCGGACAGGCGAAAGACCCAGGCTGCGCCCGGCTTCATCAACACGGGGCGACACCTGGTTAAGCGAAGCACCGCTGTATTGCACTGACTGTGGCAAAAATCGTATCAGATACGCAAACGCGATCATGAAAAACGTGTTATACAGCCAGGGAATATAACTGTTAAATAAATAGATCAGTCCAAGCGCAACAATAACACCCGGTAAAGCGTATCCAGTTGAACTCAGTTTATTGATCAGGTTTGATAGGACAGACGGATGTCGTGATTTAAGGTACACGACCGGCAGCGCCAGTATCATGCTCAGGATCGCTGCAAGCCCGGCAACCTGAATGCTGTTGCGGGTATAGCCCCAGAACCGGCCGCTGAGCGCGCCCATCTGCAACCCTTGCCATGACCAGTATAAGAGAATACCAATCGGAAGCAGCACTGAAAGGCTCAGCACCAGCAAAATCCACCCCAGCGCGATATATTTCCATTTCTTCAAGGCCAGTGTCTGAACCGGCCTGAATGTTCCGCTCGTCTGAAAATAACGCTGTTTACGCCGCCCCCGCGCTTCTATCCACATAAAGACAAGTGTCAGGAGAATCAGCAGCATACTAAGTACGGCAGCGCCGTCGCGGTTCAGGCTTTC
>SLHU01000362.1 GCA_007135995.1 Clostridiales bacterium
CAAATCCTCTGCGGACACGTGGATATGGAATATAGATCACCTCCAGTCTATAACACGAATCAGCAGCATCGTATTGGAATGAATCCGATATATGATCTGTTAACCCTCCCTGCCCGAAACCTGCGGCTTAGAAGGCGTTTTACACGATTGACTATATTCAAACTGCATCTGTCAAACCAGGCTTAAATCAGCTGTCTGCTATTGAAGACTTACAGATTTATTTCATGACCTTCTCTAATATGGACGTCTGTGAACCAGACAGACGACATGATGGTCCAGATCATTGATGAACGACCAAGCTGTTTCTGCAAGTATCAAGCAAAGATCAGGCAGACCAATACCAAGTCTCTATGCTGATGTCAATCCCCTTATCAATTTTGCATGTCAATGTCTCTGTATATTAGTATAATACAAAGAAAGGCGATATTCACCGCATGAACTGGCAATCGCCCTGACTATAAAGAAACAGAAACATGGCTGATGTAAATTAAAAGATATAGTTTTGAGTAAAAGCAGCTGTTAAACCTGTTTGATTTTATGAAAGCTTGCAAAAAACAGCTATGTTAACTAAGAATGAGAAAAAAGAGTCATGAAATGTAAACTGGCAAAGGAAAAATCTAAAAGTCATCACCTGTTCGGCTGAGAGAAATTCGAGGAGAACGAAAATGAAAGAAATAAGAAAGACAATTACAACCAGACTGTCTGACTGAAGGCACACTATAAACCAGCAAGTAATAAAAGGATCAGCCAAAACTTTTTAATACTGTTTTGTGCTTTGAGCATAGCGAAAGGAATGATTATAAATATGAAAATCGCGGTTGTAGGAAGTTTGAATATGGATCTGACGGTGACAGCGCCCAGAATTCCCCTAAAAGGCGAGACGATTCTTGGACATGAGCTGCAGTATCATCCGGGAGGCAAAGGTGCTAACCAGGCATTTGCAATAGCCAGACTGGGTACTGACGTAACGATGTTCGGATGTGTCGGCAAGGATGCGTTTGGCAATCAGCTGGTTGATAACTTGAAAAGCACAGGTGCAGAGACAAAATGGATCAAGCAAATTGATCAGGCAAAAACAGGTATAGCCCTGATAACGGTTGGTGAGCATGACAATACGATTGTTGTTGTACCTGGCGCCAACAGTTATGTTGATATTAACTATATTAATACTGTAAAAGATGAACTGCTGCAAGCATCACTCGTCATGATGCAACTGGAAATACCCTCTCCAACCGTTCAATATGTCTGCCAGATATGCCATGAAGCGAATGTTCCCGTCATGCTAAACCCAGCGCCTGCCATATTGCTTGATCAGGATCTGATCAACCAGGTTTCTTATCTGACACCAAACGAACATGAAGCTCAGATTATTTTTAATGATACGTCTGCATTAGAAGACCTGCTTCGCAGGCATCCAGAAAAACTGGTTGTCACACGGGGCGCTCTGGGCGCTATAGTGGCTGATAATACAGGTCATATCATAAGTGTACCGGCCATTGATGCAGTGGTTGTTGATACAACAGGAGCAGGAGATACTTTTAACGGGGCACTCGCGGTAGCCCTCACCGAAGGACAGAACATGTCTAAGGCCCTGCAATTTGCCAACACAGCAGCAGGCCTAAGTGTCAGCAAATTAGGTGCTCAATCTGGCATGCCGACACGTGCCGAAGTAGAAGAACTGCTGAAAACAAGATCAGATCCGTAAAATGATTATTGCAGCCACTAAAACCCACTCAGTCAGATAATGTGAAGCTGCGTTGTTAAGTGCAAGTCTGATTTGCTTAAAACCGCTTACTCTGCTGGATGACCGACCGGGAAAAGATACAGCGGAGTTTCATCTTCACTTAACCCGGAGAGCTCGCCCAGGCGATCGTCATCGAAGGCTCCTATCGGGACTGTCGCCAGTCCGCAGGCCACAGCCTGCAGAGAAAGGTTTTGACCTGCATGTCCGGCTTCTAGGTGCACATATCGCTCTGCCCGGCCTCCGTAGCGGGTTGCTGTGATATCATAATCGGCCGCGATGATGATATTAAACGCTGCCTGCTTGACGGGATTTTGTGACAGCGCCGCCTCATACACTTCTTGCGTTCGGTCCTCATCGTCGATCAAAATTAGTCTATGTGATTCAGGGTCATAAAGATAAACGCCGACCGGTAAGTCCTCTACCCGGCTGGAGATGACACGAACGTTTAAAGGATAAAGCGCTCCGGCCGAAGGAACCGTCCGAAAGCCCCTTTGTGCATCTGAAATCCCTTGCGTCGCCCAAAGGATCTGTGACAGGCAAGAGAGTGACACATATTCATCCGTGTATTCCCGGACAGAGCGACGCTGGCGAAACGCTTCCTCCAGTGTAAACTCGCTGTCACGGATCGGGTCGGGCAGATCATGAACCGTGCCATCAGTCAGGTTGTTTGCCGGCTCTTGTCGGGCTGGACCGTCTGGATCTTGCTCCATGCATCCTATCATCGGAACAAGCGATAAAATCAGGATGCTAATACCTGCAAGCAATAGTATTCTCTTGATCGTAATCATTTAATGAACCTCCCTTGCGTTCCTCTTATCGGGTGTTCAATCCAGGTCATCACTTCAAAAAAGCTGACGTGCCGCCAGAAGCACCTCAAGATCAAAGACAAATAGGCAACGGCCAACAGGCTGTCTAGCAGCACACAGACGCCAGCGGATAATCACAGGAAGCCCGAAAATCTCAAATGTCTCATCTGCTGAAATTCATTTTCAAACGCAGACCTGTTTTTCAATGAATTTAGTAATTTCAACTATATTGTACAATAATTCTCACATAACAATTTGAACTTATTAGAAACTTCATTTCACATCACTTTTATGTCATTCACCTTGCGGTATACATTATTTCGCATAAACACTTGTGATTTTGCTTTCAAATATTTCAGATCAATCATTAATCATACACTGACTTATACGAGTAGTTTTCCGGCAACACCATACTGACGCATCTGGCTGTCCTGATTATTCTGGCAGCCAGAAACACACATCAGCACCACGTTCAGTGATGCGCTCAAACATTCGTGCCTGGCACCTGTTTTTTGTGCCTGGCACCTTTTTTTTGGACGACCGTGCCTGGCACCTGTTTTTTAGACGACCGTGCCTGGCACCTTTTTTTTGGACGACCGTGCCTGGCACCAGCATAGAACGATCATGCCTGGCACCAGCATAGAACGATCATGCCTGGCACCAACAA
>SLHU01000179.1 GCA_007135995.1 Clostridiales bacterium
AGATTTGCCAGTGAAGTACAGTTTTATCTGGCCTGGCTTGAATATGTCAGCCCCCTGCGCGAAAAGGGGCTGCCATTTTGCTATCCGGTCATGAGCAGGCGCAAAAACACGCTGAACAGCACTGACAGTTTTGACCTGGCATTGGCTGGCAGCCTGAAAAAACAGCAGATTCCAGTGGTCAACAGTTTTTTTCTCGAAAATAGCGAGCGGGTTATCGTGGTGACCGGACCAAACCAGGGCGGCAAGACAACCTTTGCCCGTACATTTGGCCAGCTGCATCATCTGGGCTGTATTGGCTGCCCGGTACCAGGCCGAAAGGCTTCACTTTTTATGTTTAATAATATCTTCACCATATTTGAACGGGATGAAGATATCACCAGCCAGAGCGGCAAGCTGCAGGACGACCTGCTTCGCCTGCGCCAGGTATTTAACGACGCAACCAGCCAGAGTATATTGATTGTCAACGAAATATTTTCTTCAACGACGCTGCAGGATGCGATCCGTCTGGGCCGGCGCATGATGAAGAAGATAATCCAACTTGATGCCCTGGCTGTTTGTGTTACCTTTCTTGACGAGCTGGCCTCATACAGCCCTGAAGTTGTCAGTATGATGAGTACCATTCAGGCAGACGATCCAACACAAAGAACGTTTAAGATTATTCGTCATCAGGCTGACGGCCTGGCATACGCGATTCATATTGCCCAGAAACACGGTCTGACGTATGAGGATATCCACAGGAGACTCCGGATATGAAAGCACCTCTGATGAAAGCACATCTGATGTATAAAGATAAAGACTTTGACCTGAGTCAGCCGGCTCGCTTTGATGAGGAGGATCTGTCGGCTGATCTGCAGCTGACACCGATCTTTGAAGCTGTCCGTCAGCGGGACAGTCTGGTACTGGAAGCTTTTAGGGCAGCATTTTTCACGAGCCTGCAAAAACCAGAGGAAATTACATATCGACAGAAAATTTTACAGGATTGCATTCGCAACCCTGATGTTGTAAGGAAATTATACGCTCTGACCAATGAGACAATCAATCGGCAGCAAAAAGAGCGCTTGTGGTTTACGACTCAGTTTCTGGCAAATTTATTCACGAACTCAGTGAGCATGCTGCAGATGCTCGTCGAGATGCTGCGTCAATTACGTGAAATCACTGAGACGCATTTCTCGGGGTTTACTTCGGAAGGCTTCACCAACTTGTTCACCATTCTTCGTGATGAGCTTGATGATGATTATTTTTCATTGATCAGCGAGCATTTAAGCGAACTTAAATTCCGCGACGGAACACTGATCAGCGCCCGTCTCGGACATTATAACCAGGGCATCAATTATGTGCTGCGGCGCAAAAAGAAACACCATTTCTGGCGGCGCTGGGCTTTTGCGCCTTCATTCACGCTCAATCTGATGGATAATAATGGTGGTGTCGACTTTACCAAACGAAGCCACCGCGCGCTTAATGAAGCCGCCAACGCGCTGGCTCAGTCAGCTGACCATGTGCTCGGGTTTTTCAAAATGCTGCGCAGTGAGCTGGCTTTTTACATCGGCTGTCTTAATCTGTACGAGAAACTTCAGAAAGAAAATCAACCGCTATGCTGGCCGCTGCCGGTTGAGCCGCCGAACCGCCGCCGTTCATTTCAGGGACTGTATGATATCAGCCTGGCTTTGACGATCGAGGGTGATGTCACAGGTAACAGCCTTACCGCCGGGGAGCAGTCGCTTTACCTGATTACAGGCGCCAATCAGGGCGGCAAATCAACCTTTCTGCGCAGTGTCGGCCAGGCGCAGCTCATGATGCAGTGCGGCATGTATGTTCCGGCACAGCATATGGAATCTCATCTGTGCTTCAGTATTTTTTCTCATTTTCGCCGTGAAGAAGACAAGAAAATGATTAGCGGCAAGCTGGATGAAGAAATGGAGCGCATGAGCCGGATTGTCGACCATATCAGACAGGGCTCATTGATTTTGCTCAATGAGTCATTCGCAGCAACCAACGAGCGTGAAGGATCCGAGATCAGCCGCCAGATTGTCACCGCGCTGACAGACAGCGGCGTAGAGGCGTTTTGCGTGACCCACCTGTATGAGTTCGCCAATGACCTGTATCAGCAAAAAAGACCTGACATCACTTTCCTGCGGGCGCAGCGCCTGAGCGACGGCCGGCGGACATTTCAGATACTGCCCGGTGAACCGCTGAAGACCAGCTATGGTGAAGATCTGTATCATAAGATATTCGGAGGTGAGCTGACACATGTTCAGCGATGACTGGCCTGCACCAGCAATAAAACAGCTTGCTGAGCGCCCAGACGTTTGAACGCGTGCTTTCCGGCAAACATCGACAGAAAAGAAGGGCCGCCGTCAATCTTTAGATTGTACAATGTGAATGTGATCATTATATTCAGGATAGGGGTGCAACGATGGATCAGGACACATGTCGTGATAAAAAGCCTAATATAGTATTTATATTAACGGATGATCAGGGGTACGGAGATCTCGGCTGTACTGGCAATCATGTGATTCAAACGCCAAATATTGACAAGCTTTATCATCAGAGCATACGGTTTAGCAATTATCATGTGGGGCCTACCTGCGCACCCACCAGGGCAGGACTCTTGACAGGGCACTATCACAACAGCACAGGCGTATGGCATACCATTGGCGGACGTTCACTGCTTCGCAAAAATGAAGTCAGCCTGGCTCAGGTATTGAAGAACAATGGCTATAAGACCGGGATATTCGGCAAGTGGCATCTTGGAGACAACTATCCATACAGGCCCCATGACCGGGGTTTTGATGAGGCGGTGATCCATGGCGGAGGGGGCATTGGTCAGACACCCGACTACTGGGGTAACGACTATTTTGATGATACCTACTTTGATAAAGGCCAGCCAAAAGGATTTAAAGGATATTGTACAGATATCTGGTTTAACCTTGGACTTGATTTCATACAAAGAAACAAGGACGAGCCGTTTTTCTGTTTCATTCCAACCAATGCGCCCCACAGTCCGCTTCATGTAAGCGAGCAATACAGCAGCCTGTATCAAGGTCAGGTCAAGGATGATCGGGCAAGATTCTATGGCATGATCAGTAATATCGATGAAAATGTGGGGATTTTAAGAGAGAAGCTCAGGGAATGGCAGCTGGATGAAGACACCCTGTTGATTTTTATGACAGATAATGGCACTGCCGACGGATGTGACCTTGATCAGCAGGGCTTTGTG
>SLHU01000285.1 GCA_007135995.1 Clostridiales bacterium
GACGCTTTCAAGGCGGGAGCTTGATATGGCAAAAAATCAGCTTGAAATGGCAGAAAACCAGCTCGATCTTGCTGACAGCCAGCTGCAGGACGCAAGACAGGATCTTGACCAGCTGCAGGCATCTATCTCATCGATAAAAAGCATTCGCGATTCCCTGCCGCCAGAAGATGAGACCTTATCTGACGAAGCATTCTCTGATCTTGTCGACAATATTGAGCCTTATTCACCGGAACTCGCCGAGTATATCAGCCAGTCTTTATCACCCGATGATCCAGGACTTATACGGCAGCTGAACATTTTTATAGATGCAGCCCTCATCAGCCTTGAAGACACATATGCACAGGGAGAAGCAGAATATCAGGCCGGACTTCTTGAAGTGGCCTCCGGACGAGGTGAACTGGAGCGTCAGCGCAATGCATACGAACAAGGACTGCGCGAATATGAGGCAGGCTTAAACGAAATAGAAGCTGCCCGGCTGGAAATCGAGGCCGGCCGGGCCGAGCTCGATGAAGCCAAAGAAACACTTGACGAAGCAAGGCGTGAACTTGATGCAGGCGAAGAAGCCCTGGCAGCGGGGAAACTGAAGTTTTATCAGGAAATTGACCAGGCAAAACAAGACCTGGAACAGGCTCGTATTGAACTTGATGAAGGAAGCATCCAGTTTGAAAAAGAAAAAGAACAGGCTTATCAGCTGATTGATGAAGCTGAAGCAGAAATTCGCGAATCTGAGCGCCAGATACTTGAGCTGCCGGATGAATGGTTTGTCTTAACGCGTGCTCAGCAGCCCGGTTATTCCGATTATGGAGACGATGCACGAAGAATAGGCGCTGTTGCCACTATCTTTCCGCTTTTTTTCTTTCTGGTGGCCGCGCTTGTCTGTCTGACCACCATGACAAGAATGATCGAAGAAGAACGTGTCCAGATCGGAACATTGAAAGCACTCGGATATAATACCTTAAGTATATCCAGCAAATATATCGTCTATGCGCTCGGAGCCAGCCTGCTTGGTTCAGCAGTGGGGATCGCTGCCGGCTTTCAGATTTTTCCTATCAGTATCATGAATGCCTACAGTTTACTTTATTCGGTACAGTCGCGTCTGACACCCTTCCATTTTGATCTGGCGATTCTTTCAGCGTTTCTGGCCGTGGCCACTACAGTCAGTGTTACTTTGCTGGCCGCGCTCAGTGTACTCAAGTCAACACCGGCAATCCTGATGCAGCCACGTGCACCCAAACCCGGGAAACGGATTATGCTGGAATATATCCGCCCGCTGTGGAACAGGCTGACGTTTATGCAAAAGCTGACAGCCCGGAATTTATTTCGTTATAAATTGAGACTGATGATGACGGTCATCGGTATAGCAGGCTGCACAGCACTGCTGTTAACAGGGTTTGGGCTCAAAGACTCTGTAAACGCGATCATCGGCATGCAGTTTGATGAGATTTTCATCTATGATGGCCAGTTGGTGATTGATGCCGATCAGGACGGGGCGGACGAGGCTTTTGAAACGTTGCTTTCAGAAGAGGACGGCATCAAAGCGTTCATGCCCATGTACAGTGAAACCGTGACTGCCCAGCGGTATGGTGCCAGCACCAGTTTTGACGCGACCTTGCTGGTGCCTGAAACAGCTGAACAGATCAGCGATTATTATGCCATCAGAGACAGAGACTCAAGTCAAAGACTGCCCTTAACACCCAACGGCGCTGTTGTTACTGAAAAACTGGCAAATTTACTGGGTGTCAGAGCTGGCGACAGCCTGACAATCCGCGATGTTGAAAACCGGACTTATACATTGTTTATCTCAGCGCTTGCGGAAAACTATGTCACACACTTCATCTACATGTCTCCTCAATATTTTGAGCAGCTTACCTATCGCGAGCCCGTTTACAGCAGTGCTGTGTTCAATCTGATCAATCCGGAAACCTTTGACCAGTCATCGTTTCAAAATGATCTTATAGAACATGACGTTGTACTGGGATCAATGTTCACAATGACGCTTGCCAACGATTTTTCAAGATCAATACAAAGCCTTGATTATGTGGTGATCATCCTGATTATTGCTGCCGGTGCGCTGGCTTTTGTTGTCTTATATAATCTGACCAGTATCAACATTTCAGAACGGATCAGAGAAATTGCCACCATCAAGGTACTGGGGTTTCGGGACCGGGAAGTGTCGGATTATGTGTTCAGGGAGAATCTGCTGCTGACGATGTTTGGAATAATCGCCGGACTTGTGCTGGGCATTTTTATGCACGAGTTCGTGATGAGTACAATGGAGACAGACGCGATCATGTTCGGTAAAGATATTCACTGGCTTAGTTTTGTATTATCAGTTATTCTTACCAGTATGTTCTCCGTCATTGTAAATATTGCCATGTTTTACCGGTTGCGGAAAATAGGACTGGTTGAATCACTTAAAGCCGCTGAATAGAAACCCGGCGAAGCACCAGACGTGGAGGAAACAGATTTCTGAAAATCAGGATGCCGAAACAGACAATTAAACTGAATCAGAAAGGAGCATATGATGAGAGTCAGCAAAGAACCTGCGGTCAGAAGGCAGGAAATAATCAACACAGCCCACATGTTATTTGAGAGGCAAGGGATCCATAAAACAACGGTCACACAGATAGCGGACGAGCTTTCGATTGCCAAAGGGCTGGTTTATTACTATTTCAGGTCGAAGGATGAGCTTGTGGATGCGATCATCGACTCTTTTAGCCTGGAAGTGTCATCGCAGCTTGAGACAGCCATTCAGATGGAGACAGCGACTGACAAACTGAAGGGCATTTTCCATGTTTATTTTAAAATTATTACAAGTCATCCCATGCTGCTGAATATTAAATCATGTGACCCTTCCCTGCTGTCGCTCATCAAGGAACGGCTCAGTGAAATTGCCTGTCAGTATGCTTTGAGAGCACTCAAAGACACAGAGGATGCAAATACGCTCAACATCGCATTTCCTGAACATATGCTGCGTGTACTCATATACGGATTAGGCGATTTATACCTGGAAGGAATACAGGATCCAGTCATTCATGCGGCTGTTATAGAACAGACACTTGGACTTAAGAAAGAATCGCTTATGCCTTTTCCTGAAGATGATATCTTATGAGTCTGCCAGCATCAGCTTAACTAATTTCGCGGGAAAGTGCTGACGATCCGGTATCATGTGAAAACGCAAGCTTAAGAA
>SLHU01000158.1 GCA_007135995.1 Clostridiales bacterium
AAGCCTATGCGGCAGCCATCAAGATGCCGGCCAACTTTCTTGGCTTTAGTAACTGGCTTGGGTTTCTCATCTAACTCCCGATAACAGACTTCAAATGGATTCTCAAATACGCCTGCCATAAAATCTGCATCAAATGCTCTTGCACCGTTGCTGGAATAAGTCTGGCGAATCATCTCATATATTTTTCTGTCGCCGCAAATCGTGATTCTGAACCCGCCTTTTTGCCAGAGCAGCATTTTAACCAGACGATCAATGTAGTAAGCGTCTGCTTCAGCCATTTCAGGCGTTGCGTGTATTTTCGTGTCAAATACAGCAACCGAGCCGGGGCCTGATTCTATGGCAACGGCGACCGGACGAGACGCCTGACGAAGAAAAGCTTCATTGAACATTTTTAATGGTATAAAACCTTGATCAAGCACCGGCTTGTTTTTAGGTTCACATTCTAGATTCATGAATGACATAAAATTCTCCTCCTGATTGTTACATCGCTGCGAAAAACGTATATTACTGATCAAAAAATCAGCACCAATCGCGCTGTCAGTATAAAACAGCCCTATTATACTTTATTCATCACAATTGATACAAGTATAAGACAAAAGCAAAGAACCTGTCATCTCTTTTTAGCTGATTGCCTGCCTCATGAGCTGTTCGCACCAACCGGTATAAGATCCTGAATTGCTGCGGCAGCCCTGGTTTGACCAAAACAATCGTGCGCAAGCCCCTTCTAAGCCGTAGGCTAGGCGGGGAGGGTTCACCTGAGAGAAGAGATGCAGCAATAATACTGGCCGATGGCTGTTGTCTGTGCCAGACACCATGTTTATCAGCCAATTTTTGCTGAAGTGATATCATATTGAAGTGATATAATACAGATACCATGAACGCTCAGCAGGCTGTCTCAAGTAACAGACAAAAACGGAGGTGACCATGCGTGAACTCATTGAATATGACTGGCAGTGGATCGGCACTGCCCTGTTAAGACTCATAGTGGCCTTCATTCTGGGTGGAATGGTTGGTTATGAACGCGAGAAAACCAGCAGACCCGCTGGTTTCAGAACACATACACTCGTTTGTGTCGGATCGGCACTGGTTATTCTAACCAGTGAGTATATGCTGCGTCAGTACAGTCCGGATATCATTTTTGACCCGACGCGGATGGGCGCCCAGGTGATCAGCGGCATCGGGTTTTTGGGAGCGGGAACAATTATCCGGACTGGCAGCAGTGTCAGAGGGCTGACGACAGCTGCCAGCTTATGGGCTGTTGCTTGTATCGGACTGGCTGCAGGCAGTGGATTTTACGTGGGTGCGCTTATTGCAACTGCGCTTGCATTTGCCATTTTGACAGGGCTGAAAAGGTTTGAAAAGCAGCTGATCCGGAAAAGGAACAGCTGTAATCTGCAGATTGTGTTGAAAGACTACAGTCAGGACGTTGCTGAGATCTTAAAACTGACTGATAAAATGGGCCTGACAGTCCGCAGAATACATCTTCTGCCCCCGGAAGAAGATGATCATGAAGATGAGCATATCCACCTCAGGTTAAATATCACACGGGTGTCGATTGAACAGCAGCTTGCACTCATTCAGGAAATTTACAAACTGGATTCTGTTATTCGGGTAGTAAATGACAGCTGAAGCTGCCAAATGAGGTATCGTGTGATTATTTATTTTCTGATCGGTTATAGTCTGGTTGTTGTGATGTTATCGCTTGTCTGCGGCTTTATCATGCTTTGGAACATACCTTTTATCAGCAGTTCAGCAGACATCACCATATTTGAAGAACCGCGGCAAGTCAGCCTGATTATTCCGGCTTACAATGAGGCAAAAAGGCTGCCCGTCCTGCTTGAGTCATTAGCGAGACAAGATTATCAGCCCCATCAGATCCTTGTTGTGGATGACCATTCTGATGATGAGACGGCACAGGTCGCGAAAGCGTATGGTGCAGATGTTATTTCTTCTCTCCAGCTGTATAAAGGATGGATCGGCAAATCAAGGGCGTGCTGGAGCGGTGCACTCAGGGCAACGGGACAGTGGCTGCTGTTTCTTGACGCAGATGTTTTTTTTGAGCGGACAGACAGCTTGAGAACACTTCTGATTCAGTTCCAGAGCAATGGTGCCGAAGGCATTTTGTCTGTCCAGCCTTATCATGAAGTGAAGAAGCCATATGAAAGTCTTTCAGCTATCTTCAACATTATTTTACTGGCAGGCATGAGTGTTTTCACACCCTGGGGAAACAAACTGAGGGGCACAGGCGCGTTTGGGCCCTGTATTTTGTGTGACAAAAAGCAATACTTCCAGTCAGGCGGACATCAGACGATTCGGAGCGCTGTAATGGATGATCTGGAGCTGGGTCGTGCTTTTGAAAAAAAAGGATGGCATGTGCACTGCTACGGCGGCAAAGGCTTGCTGCGATTCAGAATGTACCCAGACGGCTTTTGCGCACTTGTTGAAGGATGGACCAAGAATTTCGCAACCGCTTCCCGGTCAACCCACTCAGCTGTAATGGTTATGATCATAATCTGGGTGACAGGTGGCCTATCAGCTGTGATCCTGCTGGCTGCTGTGCTGGCTTCGGGCGATCTGTATGGCCTGACCACAGCTTGCGCGCTTTATTTTGCTTTTTGCCTGCAGATGATCTGGCATGCACGGCGTGCTGGTAATTTTTGCCTGGCCGTTCTGATTTTATATCCAGTTTCACTTGTCTTTTTTACAATTCTCTTTTTGTGGTCACTGATCAAAACGAATATTTTTCATTCAGTCAGCTGGCGCGGCCGGAAAATAGACGTATAATGATTATCGACTGCAGTTTTTGGTTAAGTGAGTGCTGCATGTGCCGGAGGAATTATGCGGATTGTTGAGCTGTCACCTATCCTGACGATTATACTTGATGTTGCTGTCTGGTTTTTTATCCATATCGGATGTACGATTCTATCGCTCAAACTGCCTGACAGTGTTTTTGAAAACGATCGCTGGATTTATAAAACTCGCAAATGGGAGCGAGGAGGCGCAATATGGCAGCAGATATTTCGTGTCAGACGGTGGAAAAACTACCTGCCTGACGGCGCGGCAGTTTTTAGCAGAGGCATATTTAGCAAGGGATTTAGAAAAAAATATATGCAGTCAAGAGATAAAGCTTATTTTAAGACGTTTGTTCGCGAATCAAGGCGCGCCGAACTGACACACTGGATGAT
>SLHU01000121.1 GCA_007135995.1 Clostridiales bacterium
CCATCTATCCTGGCGCTTCGCCGGTTGATGTAGAACAGCTGGTGACCACGCGGATAGAATCCAGGTTGGCCTCTCTGGAGGGTGTTGACAGTATTACATCAGAGTCAAATGAAGGGTTTTCTTTTGTTGCCGTCACTTTTGTTGACGGGACTGACATGAATAGAAAAAAACTGGAAGTTGATGGTTTGCTAAGTGAAAGCAACTTTCCTGACGGGACTTTTGCGCCCGTCTCGAGAGTTTTCAGGACCTCAGAGTTTCCGCTGATCAGCATGAGCCTGACCGGTGATTTAGACATTTTCACATTGACGCAGCTTGCAGAGCAGCTATCAGACGAAATAAGAAGAGTTTCTGGAGTTGCTGAAGTCAATGTTTTCGGAGGTGTTCAGCGCGAAGTTCGGCTGGTTACCAGTTTTGACCGTCTTGCAGAATACGGCCTTGGCTTTTCTGATATTGAACAGGCAATTTCCACTGTTAACGTGAGTGCTTCGCTCGGAGAAATCGAGCGTAACGGACAGCGTATCAGTATAGGTCTGGATGAATCAATTCAATCAGTTGATTCTATTGGTAATATTCCGCTATTTGCCGGTGCTTTCGGTATGATCAGGATAGCAGATGTAGCGGATGTTATTGATACAAACCAGACTGTGAGGCAGTTCAGCAGAAGTTATCAGGCTGGATCTGATCTGAATAATTCCGTCTTCATACAGGTCATTCGTGAAAACAGACAGGATGTTATTGGTACAAGCCAGGGTGTAAAGGATCAGATTGAGAGGAGCAAAGGCACCACACTGCCAGATGATGTTGAGATCATCATTTTAACCGATACGGCCATTCAGGTAGACGAGGATCTGGGGAATATCCAGAGCAATGCTTTGTCCGGATTGCTGGTCGTTATTCTGGTCTTGTTTCTGTTTATCGGCTTCAGGGAATCATTGATCGTAGCGATAACGATACCTTTAACGCTTTTTGCTACACTGGGATTTTTAGGATTATTCAATATCACGCTTAATACCTTTGCTGTACTGGGACTGATTGTCGCCCTGGGATTGCTGGTAGATAATACGATCATTGTTATGGAAAATATTGACCGCTTGAGTAAAAAGGGTGTTAAGCCAAGCCTGGCTGCAGTTTTTGGCACCAACCAGGTAGCTTATCCAATCACGGCAGCAACATTGACCACGGTGTCAGCCTTCTTTCCTTTAGCAATTCTGCCAGGGATTGTAGGTGCTTTTATTAATACCATTCCGCGGACGATCATCATTACTTTGCTGACATCGCTGGTTCTTGCCATCACAATTACACCTGCTGTCTACTATCTTGTGTACCGACGTTTCGGAAAACGCAAGCAAGCGCCTTCGAAGACCAGGATGCTCATTATCAAGATTTTGAAGACGATGATGGTTGCGGCGCTCAGCATATGGGCATTCTACGGGGAGGACGTGTGGATCGGTATCCCGATTATTGCGACCACGGTATTTGTCGGTGCGACCATCGTAAAAGAATTTTTTATGTCAAGAAAAGCCAGGATGCAGGAAAATATTATCATCCGCAGCTATCAGAATGTTTTGCGTTCAATTATCCAGTCAAAGGCAAAAATGGCCTTATCGATCGTTGTTGCATTGTCTGTTCTGGCATCTACAGCTTTTTTGTTTACGGGAGGTCTCCTCAAGGTTGCTTTCTTCCCAAGTACCGAACCGAAAAGCCTGACTTTAGACATTAATATTCCCGGAGGCAACACACTGGCTTCAACCGCAGAGATTGTGAGTCAGGTTGAAGAAATCCTGATGGCCAGTCAGGACATTTCAAGATTCAGCTCTACAATTGGCGGCAATGAGGTTGACAGAGCCGTAATAAATCTTGATTTTACTGAAACGGATGAATCCGGATTCGTCAAGTTGGAGCGGTTGAGATCAGATCTTGATCGGGTGACCGATGCGGAGATTAGAATTGAAGCAGGTGTTGAGGCAGGGCCTCCAGTTGGCCAGCCAATCGGTATTGTCATCCGGGGAAATGATCTTGACGCAAACAGGATACTGGCTGAATCGTATGCCTCGGTGCTGGATGAAATGCCTGGTGTATTTAACATTGAACAGTCGGTGAGAGAAGGACGGCCGAAGTTGGTCATGGATATTGATGTGCCTGCGGCCACGATGCTTGGACTGAGCCCGGGGTTTATCGCATTTCAGGTGCGCAATTTAACTGAAGGGCTTGTCGCCAGCAGTTTTATTTCTGATGGCAGTGCAGTTGATATCCGCATTTCGCTTGATGAGGCATCATTGAGTGACCCGAATCAGTTTCAAATTAAGACGCCTTTGGGGGAAGTCGTAGCGTTATCATCAATCATGACATTAAGGGAAACAACAAGTGTTTCAAGCATACAAAGGGAAAACCAGGAAAGAACGATAACCTTGACAGCCGACCTTGAACAGGGATTTAACGCGACAGAAGTAACAAGAGACTTCCAGAATAGAGTTGAGGGCATTGAGACTCCCGAAAGCAGTGTTATTGACTATGGCGGTGAGACTGCCGATATTGCGGATAATTTTGGCAGCCTGTTTAACAGCATGATTTTGGCGGTGCTGCTGGTGTTTATCATTCTGACGCTGCAATTTGGTTCTATAAAGCAGCCGTTTGCGATAATATCGACAGTGCCCATGGCTGTGATTGGTGTCCTGTACGGATTGGTGATCACCAATAATGAATTTGGGTTTTATGCTTTTATGGCCCTGGTCGCTCTTGTCGGAATTGCAGTTAACGATGCGATCGTACTTATTGATTACATGAATTATCTGCGATCGCAAAAAATGCCATTTATCGAGGCCGTTTCCGAGGCAGGACGCACACGCTTCATACCGGTTGTTGCCACGACTTTGACAACAAGCGGTGGCATTTTGCCCCTTTCTTATAAGAATGCGTTTTATGCCCAGTTTGGATACGCACTGATATTCGGATTGCTCGTTACCACTGTGATGACACTGATCATTATTCCGATTATGTATACTTTACTGGAAGGCAAGCAGGCAAGATTAGCAGAGCAAAAGCAGATATGAGTTATGTGGGATCATTTTACGGGCGCATGTGTGAATAGACGAGTATGAAGCAGTTAAACAGTTCTTCCTCAGCCAGGCTGGTTCATTTTTGAAAATTGTGTACACCTTTGGTCTTTTTTTTGGTATTC
>SLHU01000304.1 GCA_007135995.1 Clostridiales bacterium
GCGAATGAATATCAGGCAGCATAATCACTTCATCGCAAACGGCATTTGCCTTCTGGCAAGCAGGCGTCAGCATACCGAGAACAACAGCGCCTCTTGTTTTTACCTCTCTGATATTGCTGATCATTTTATCAACTAAATGAGGTTGTGTCATGATACAGATAACAAGTGTGCCTTCTTCAATGAGCGCAATTGTTCCGTGCTTGAGCTCACCGCCGGCATACGCTTCCGAATGGATGTAAGATATTTCCTTTAGTTTCAGCGAAGACTCCATAGCAAGTGCATAATCCAGGTACCGACCCATGAAAAAGACACTTCTTGCGTTAAAATGTTCCGATGCAAATCGCTGTATCTGATCTTTCGCTGTCAGAGCCGCTGATATTTTTTCTGGCAACTGCGATAAAGCGTCAAGATAGATGCGAAGCGTTTTACGATCTATCACTTTCCAGAGATCAGCCAGATACAAAGTCAGCAAGCTAAGTGCCGCCAGCTGCGTGCTGTAGGCTTTTGTGGAGGCTACAGATATTTCCGGCCCGGCATGTGTATGAATAACATAATCCGCTTCACGGGCAATGGAGCTGCCGGCGACATTAACAATCGCCAGAACCATCGCGCCCCGGCTTTTAGCCAGCCGCAAGGCTGCCAATGTATCCAGTGTTTCACCTGACTGGCTGATCACAATCACCAGTGTATTGTCATCAACCAGAGGATCAGAATATCTGAATTCCGAAGCCAGATCAGCCTGAGCCCTGCGCCGGCAGCAATGCTCGATCAGCTTTTGTCCCACCACACCCGCGTGATAAGCCGTGCCGCAGGCAACCAGATAAATGCTTTCGATTGCCTGCAGCTTTGGAAGGGCCGGCTGTAACTCTTTTAGAATTATTTCGCCATTGACGATCCTGGGAGATAAAGTCTGCCTGACAGCCTGTGGTTCTTCATGGATTTCTTTTATCATGAAATGTTCATAGCCGTCCTTTTCTGCTGCCTGGCAATCCCACTCAATCAAGGTTATCTCACGCGAAACAGACTGACCCAACACATCATAAATCTGACAGCTGTCCGCGCTGATGCAGGCCATGTCTCCGTCCTCCAGGATGATGATCCGGTTGGTCTGATTCAAAACCGCCGGGATATCAGAGGCGGCCATGTGCCAGTGATCGCCCACGCCAATAATCAGGGGGCTTTCTTTTCGGGCCACAAGCAGCTGCTTCGGATGATCTGCAGCGATGACAGCCAGCGCGTAAGATCCCGTCAAGTCATTCATCGCGACCTGAACAGCATCAAACCAGTCTCGTCTTGTGCAGCCTTTGCCATAATAAAATTCAATCAGATGAGCAATCACTTCACTATCGGTCTGAGAACGAAACGTAAACCCTTGTTTCTGCAAAAAATAACGCAGTTCTGATTCATTTTCAATAATGCCATTATGAACAACCGCGAACCTGCTGTCAGACGACAAATGCGGATGGGCGTTTTCATCACTCGGTACACCGTGCGTGGCCCAACGTGTATGACCAATGCCAAGGCGGACAGGATGCATTGCTTCATCCAGCCAGCCGCTGTCAAAAAGCGCCTGTTCCAGATGCACAATCCGACCCTGCTTCTTTTCTACAATAACCTGGTCACCTTGCAAGAAGGCAAGACCAGAGGAATCATACCCCCGATACTCCAGTTTTTTTAACCCCTCCAGTAAAACAGGCACAGCAAACAGGTCGCCGGCCACAGCAACAATTCCACACATACAGAAACTCCTATTCTAGCTGACTTAAATAAAACCGACACAGTTAAAAATCGGTGCATTCATCAAGCTGAATACTCAGCTCACGCATCAAGATTAAATACCATACTTACTATTGATTAACTCAGTCAGATGATCTGCCATTTTTGTTATCTGCTCTGGATCTTTGCCTTCGATCATGACTCTTACGATTGGTTCTGTGCCGGAAGGTCTGACCAGAACACGGCCCTTGTCTGCCAGCTGTTCCTCAATTTTATGGATAGCGGCGCTTATGTCGGCATCTTCAACAACGACATACTTTTTCTCATTGGATACTTTTGCGCTCTTGAGGATCTGAGGCAGAACAGTCATCACCTGCCTGGCATCACAAAGACGGAAGTGCTTTCTGCTTAAAGCTCTCAGCAAACGAAGCGCACTGAGCATACCATCACCGGTTGTACCATGCTCAATCAAAATGATATGTCCAGACTGTTCACCGCCAAGGGCGAACCCTTGCTTCAGCATCTCTTCCAGAACATAGCGATCGCCTACTTTTGTTTTTACCAGATGAATGCCATGTTCTTTTGCCATCAGATCAAGCCCGAGATTGCTCATCACCGTCACAACCAGCGTATCCTCTGTCAGTTCTTGCTGTTCTTTCATGTCAAGGGCAATAATAGCCAGGATTACATCCCCGTCTATCATGTTGCCGTTCTCATCAACCGCCAGCATACGGTCGGCATCACCATCAAAAGCAATGCCGATGTCACAGCTTTCACGCCTGACAAGCTGATGCAGGCGTTCCAGATGTGTTGATCCGCACTGGTCATTAATGTTGCAGCCATCTGGTTCAATACCAATCGCGACCACATCAGCACCCAGGTCACTGAAAAGACCGGGTGCTATATGCGCGCAGGCACCATTTGCGCAGTCAAGGCCGATTTTCATGCCGGAAAGGTCAACACCCATTCTGCGTTTCAAATGTTCAGCATAATCACGCGAAGCGTTCTTCTTCTCAATACGTCGCCCGACGCCGTCGCCGATCGGCCTGTCAGATTCATCCTGATCGTATGTTTCTATCAGGTACTCTATTTTTTCTTCAACGTCATCAGGCAGTTTATACCCGCTGCTGCTGAAAAATTTAATACCATTATATTCATAACTATTATGTGAAGCAGAAATAACCACACCGGCATCGCACTGGTATTTGCGGCAAAGATAGGCAATTCCAGGCGTAGGGATAACACCGCAGACAAAAACATCTGCACCGGCAGAGCAAATGCCGGATATTAAGGCAGATTCCAGCATACCGCAGGAAATGCGCGTGTCACTGCCAATCAGAATAACCGGCCTGTGACTGCTCTCGCATGCCAGTACCTGTGCGCCAGCCCAGCCGAGTCTGTATACCAGATCAGCTGTCAGCTCTTTATTGGCAACACCTCTCACACCATCAGTTCCAAA
>SLHU01000113.1 GCA_007135995.1 Clostridiales bacterium
ACAAATCGCATGCGCCCATATCTATCGCTGCAATGGAAGCAGACAAGCATGTTATGTGTGAAAAACCAATGGCTAAAACAGCTGCCGACGCGAAGAAGATGGTAGAGGCCGCACGCAGGACCGGCAAAAAACTGACAATTGGTTATCAGAGCCGTCACCGCGCTGACTCAAGATACCTCAAGCAACTGGTTGAAGACGGCGTACTGGGTGAAATTTATTACGCGAAGGCACACGCGATTCGCCGCAGGGCTGTGCCGACCTGGGGCGTTTTCCTTAATGAAGAGGAACAGGGTGGCGGTCCGCTGATCGACATCGGCACCCATGCCCTGGATTTGACACTATGGGAAATGAACAATTACGAACCTGTGTCGGTTATGGGAAAAACCTATCGTAAGCTTGCGGATCGTGAGAACGCGGCGAATGCTTTTGGTCCATGGGATCCCAAAGAATTTACTGTGGAAGATTCGGCGTTTGGGTTTATAACCATGAAAAATGGTGCGACAATTGTACTGGAAGCCAGCTGGGCATTGAACACGCTCGATGTTGATGAAGCAAAAACAACACTTTGCGGCACAGAAGCAGGTGCGGACATGAAAGACGGACTGCGAATCAATGGTGAAAACTACGGCAGAACATATGTCACCAGACCTGATCTCGATGCCGGCGGTGTAGCGTTTTATGAAGGCGCTTCACAAAAACCGGAAGACCTCGAAGCCGGTCTCTTTTATAAAGCGATAGAGGAAGACAAGGATCCGGTTGTCCTACCTGAGCAGGCCTATGTCGTCACTCAGATTCTGGAAGCGATCTATGAATCTGACAAAACAGGCAAGCCAGTCTATTTTGACTAATCAGCGGTCAGCATGCATCGCTGAACGAACGAAAGAGCTGTCACCCGGGTTTGTACTTTTTGATTCAAACCCGGGTGGCAGCTCTTTATCGATATCCGATTGCTCGTCTGGTTGAATGATTCACCGGAAAGAATCAAATTATATTTAGCGAAGGTGATGAGTGAACAAACGCAAAGCTTTAATTTGATATGATTAATAACCAACATCAACCGGTTATCTTCAGCCGAAACAGCCAAACTGATTCAGCTGAAGTGTCTTTAATCCAACATCTGCTGCAGCTTAATCGTCCCGATTAATATTAAAAGCGCTCCAGCCCGCATAAGCGGCTGCTCCGGACAATTCTTCTTCAATGCGCAGCAACTGGTTATATTTAGCGACACGGTCTGTCCTTGACGGGGCTCCCGTTTTAATCTGACCGGCATTCGTGGCGACAGCGATGTCTGCGATGGTCACATCTTCTGTTTCTCCGGAGCGATGTGACAAAATAGCAGTCCATCCGTTTCGCATTGTCATCTCAATTGCCTGCATGGTTTCAGTCAAAGTGCCAATCTGATTAAACTTGATTAATACAGAATTTGCTGTATCCTGTTTAATACCTTTTAGAATGCGCGTTGTATTCGTAACAAACAGATCGTCGCCTACCAGCTGTACTTTATCGCCCAGCCTTGCTTTCAGCATCGCCCAGCCTTCCCAGTCATCCTCGGCAAGCCCGTCCTCAAGTGAGATAATCGGATAGCGATCCGTCAAATCTGCCCAGAAATCAACCATTTCATCTCTTGATTTAAGTTCGCCTGATTTCCAGAACAAGTAGTGGCCTTTCTTTCCGGTTTTTAACGCTTCTTCATACAGTTCAGTCGCCGCAGCGTCCATCGCGATGACAAAGTCCTTGCCAGGTCTGAAACCTGCCTGGGTGATCGCATCAACGATAAAGGACAGCGCTTGCTCATCACTTTCGAAATTAGGTGCGAACCCGCCTTCATCTCCGACTGACGTGGAATAACCTTTACTCGTCAGCAGTTTTTTCAGGGTATGAAAAACCTCAATACTCCACTGGAGACCTTCATGAAAACTCGACGCACCAACAGGCATGATCATGAACTCCTGCAGATTAATACTATTATCGGCATGTTTGCCGCCATTAATGATGTTCATCATGGGTACCGGCAGAATATGTGCGTTCAAGCCTCCCAGATATTTGAACAATGAAATACCCAGCGCGTTTGCCGCCGCTTTTGCAGCTGCCAGAGAAACCGCTAGCAGTGCGTTTGCTCCCAGCTTCGCTTTGTTGTCTGTTCCATCCAGCTCAATCAGAAGCATATCCAGACCTTGCTGGTCAAACACATTAAAGCCAATCAGCTCCGGTGCAATCAGCTCATTAACATGCCGGACCGCATTAAGAACCCCTTTGCCCAGATACCGGCCTTGATCTTCATCCCTTAATTCAACAGCTTCGAAGGCGCCTGTTGATGCGCCTGACGGAACTGCAGCTCGGCCTGAACTGCCGTCTTCCAGAAAAACGTCAGCTTCTATAGTCGGATTGCCGCGCGAATCAATAATTTCACGTGATGTGACATCTGTAATCATGAGTTCCTGAAGCATAAATATAGCCTCCTTTTATACTTGCTGCTGCTCTGACTTACTTTGATAAACGCCAAAAACAGCCGCTCATTCGGGTAAAAAACAATTGGCTTCGTGTAAGATTCAACGCAGCCAACATTACTTTACATCAGCTGACCAATGAATGCTGTAACAATTGATGCGGAACGCGGGACAGGACCTTGATGACGATGAAATAATGTGTTATAGTGTTTCATGTAGTTATGATTATTATATTTCGCGGTAATTATCATTTTTTATGACGCACAATCTCCTGCTGTATCATGAGTGTGAGTGCAAACGAACGATACAGCATAAAGGAATCGATACTATGTCAGACGCAAATGTGAAAAGCAGATTGAGTACCAGACTCGTTTACAAACTGAGTAAAAAAGAAGAAGCAATCAACGCCATCACACACGGTATCACGGCGCTTATTCTTATCGTTACTGCACCGCTGGCAGTCATGCGCACGCAACGCAATGCAGGTTCTGACGCAATAAAAGATGTGTTTGCTGTTTCCGTTTTCATCATCTGCCTGGTCCTGATGTTTACCTCTTCAGCTGTTTACCATGTACTGCCTGCAAAGAGTCCCTATAAGCCTGTCTGGAACAGGCTGGACCATATGGCGATCTTTCTGGCAATAGCCGGGACTTATACGCCTGTCGCCCTTTCAGTGATCGGCGGACGAACGGGCTGGCTGATTTTCGGGTTTGAATGGCTGCTGG
>SLHU01000269.1 GCA_007135995.1 Clostridiales bacterium
AAACTTCAATCTCATTGCCGACACTGACCACATCAGACGGATGACGGATGCGCTTCCAGGATAGCTCAGAGACATGTACAAGTCCGTCAACACCGCCAATATCGACAAAAGCGCCGAAATCAGTTAAGCTGCGGACAATACCCTTATAGGTGTTGCCAACTTCAATAGATTCCCATAACGCTTCAGCTTTCTGCTTGCGTTCATTGGCCAGAAGTGCTCTTCTGGATCCGGAAACGCGCAGACGCTTTTTGTCAGGATCAAACTGAGTCACCAGTATATCTAGTGTCTGGCCTCTGTAGGGCTCAAGATCATCAACGATACCCATCTCAAGCTGTGTCCGGTGAATATAAATATCAACACCGCCGTAACTCGCGATGACACCGTCTTTCACCACATTCACAACTTTTACTGTGATTGGGTTTTTGTCGTTAAATGCTTCCTCGATCAGTGCCTTGTACTTACCAAAATCAACTCTGGCTTTAGAGAGAATAATTTCCTTCCCAAAATCCGAATTACGAATGTTGCGGACATAAACATCAATCTCTGTGTGATCTTCTATCGCCTTATCTAAATCAAAATCGGGGTCACCGTCAAACTCATGACGAGGAATACGGCCTTCGGATTTATCTTTGACATCGACATAGACATGCTCATTGTCATACCGGACAATGACACCTTTTACGGTAGCGCCGCGCTTAAGCTGCGGGATATTGTCGATAAAATCCGTAAAGCTGATGTCAGCTTGTTCCTGAACCGGTTCGTCCTCTTTGCTTTCAGCTGCTTCCGCTTTTTCAGCCTCAGCTTCTTCAGTTGCTTCTGCTTTTTCAGCATCGGCTTCTTCAGTTGCTTCTGCCTTTTCAGCTTCCGCTTCTTCAGTCACTTCTGCTTTTTCAGCTTCCGCTTCCTCAGTCACTTCTGCCTTTTCAGCGTCGGCTTCTTCAGTCACTTCCGCTTTTTCAGCTTCCGCTTCTTCAGTTGCTTCTGCTTTTTCAGCGTCTGCATCTTCAGTCGCTTCTGCCTTTTCAGCTTCCGCTTCAGTTTTTTCTTCAGGTGCCTTTTCTTGTACTGCTGCTTCCTGGTCCTCAGCAGTTTCGTTTTGCTTTTGCTCCTGAATGTTTACCTCAGCTTGCTCCTGAACCTGCTCCTGGACTTTTTCCTGTTCATTTTCCTGACCTGGTTCCTGTTGGTTTTGTAAAACCTCATTCTCAGTCATTGTGTGGATAACCTCCCGTATAATGCTTTCTGGTGTTGATGCACCTGCGATAATCCCGATCGTCATAGAATCCGTATCTCTGTTATGGAGAATTGATCTGACTTGTTCCGGATATTCGATTAAATGCGTCTCACCACATCGACTGGCGCTCACTTCTAGAAGCTTCTGGGTGTTTGAGCTGCTGGTGCTGCCAAGCACAAACATCATATCGACCCGACTCGAAATCGAAGCCGCTTCCTTCTGCCGACGATCAGTCGTAATACATATTGTATCAAATATTTCAAGGTTTGCAATTTTTTTCTTTAAAACTTCACGAATTTCTTTGTAAACAGACGTTGAAATCGTTGTTTGGGCGACTAGAATGTGTTTATTTTCAGAAAAACTAATATTTTCGGTCTCAGCGGCCGATCCGACAATAATCGCCTTGTAGTGACATTCACCATTAATACCAACGACTTCAGGATGGTTTTCGGAGCCGGCAATAATAATTGTATTGCCCCGGGCAAACGCTTTACTGACAATCTTATGAATTTTAGTGACATAAGGGCATGTTCTGTCAACAATGTCACAGTTCTTTTCCTTGAGTTTTTGAATGATGTCCGGCGGAACGCCATGGGCTCTGATCAGAACCCTGGCCTCATCGGGAATATCCTCTATATGTTCAGCGACACGCATGCCATGTTCAAGCAGCTTGCTTACAACGGCCTGATTATGGATCAGATAACCAAACATATAAATCGGACTGGTGCTCTGGACTGTTTCGCTCCCGGTTCCTTCAGGCAGATCATTTTCGCTGATCATGCTGAATGCCGTATCAACAGCCTTTTGGACACCAAAACAAAAACCCGACGTCTCAGCTACGATGATGTTCATCTGGCGGTTCCTCGCTTTCGATGCTTTCAGCTTTCAGCCTGTCTGGTTTCGAGCGTTTTCGCGCGTTATTGTCCAGTTCATAGCTTTGGCCCGCAAGCGCGAATATCTTTTTCATCATCATCACGGACAAGTTCTCAAGCATGGCCGGATCTGGTTTTTCATGTCCCTGAGGCGGCTCGAGCTGAAAAACAGGGCCAAAGATAATTCTGACCTTGTGAAATAATTTAAACTGACCGTCTACAGCAACTGGCAGCAGCGGGACTTTTGTCTTCAGGGCAAAATGAGCCGCACCGCTGCGGGGACGGACCTTATGCCGCTCTTCGTAACGCACGCGTGTGCCCTGCGGAAACATACCAACCATTTTCTGGCTGCGCAGCGCTCCGATAATACCTCTCGCCGTGGCAACATCAGCCTTATCACGGTTAACCGGAATGCCATCCATCGCATAAAAAAAACGGCCGAAAAAGGTGATATCGAACAGCTCCTTTTTACCAACCCATGAAACCCAGCGGTCAATGACACAGTGAATCGCGACCACATCTGCCAGATGTGTATGATTCGCAATCAGCATCACGGGGCCTTCATCTGGAATATGTTCCAGACCTTCATATTGGATACGATACAAAAGATTGACCGAAATAAACAAAAACCGTTTTACGATCCGCTGTATAAGCGTCGGCTGCGCTCTCAGAAGCCGGCTTTTTTCGGTAAGCTGTGTCTGCTTTCTGAACATAACACTTACCTGCCCGAAACTTTACTGATTAATACGTCAACCACTTCATCAATTGTCAGGTTGGTTGTATCTACCAGAATTGCGTCGTCTGCCTGGCGCAGCGGCGCGAATGCACGTTCAGAGTCCTGGCGGTCACGTTTCTCCATATCCATCTGCACCTCTTTCAGGCTGGATGACTGATCACCGCGCGCCTGCAAATCTGACAAACGTCTTTTTGCCCGCTCATTTGCTGATGCCGTCAAAAAAAACTTGAAAGGCGCGTCCGGGAGCACATAGGTCCCAATATCCCGGCCATCTAAGATAAGAGGCTGCCGGGAGGCAATTCCCCGCTGAATTTTAACCAGCGCTTTACGGACGACAGGTAAAGCACTTACATCGGAAGCCGCCATTGATACAGCCGGGGTTCTGATGTCACGGGTTACATCCTGACAGTCGATGAAGACACGCTGTTCCTGATTGACAAACTGAATATCCAGATCTGTTTTTTGCAGCATGTCGCTGATATCAGCTTCATGACGGGTGTCAATGCCTTCTCGAAGTGCTTTCAAACCAATCGCACGGTACATCGCACCGGTATCGAGGTATAAAATTCCCAGTTTTTCAGCGACCAGGCGGGCAATGGTGCTTTTCCCGGCGCCTGCCGGTCCGTCTACAGCTATAATCAGTTGTTCTTCAGGTATCATGTGTATCCTTCCTCATATCAAAAAATCACAAAACAGTGACTGTATTGCTTGCATTAAACCTCGAAGCAGTGACCGCATTTCATGTATTAAATCACGAAACAGCGACCGCTATGCTTGTATTAAACCACAAAGCAGCGACCGCATAAACAGCCAATCACGTGCAGATGAAAAATAAAACCGGCTGAGCATGGATGTCAGTCCGTATCGACATCAGGCTGTGAATCAGCTGGCGCAAACGGTCTTCATACCACGCGGTGTCCCAGCCCGATGGATATTTCATTGAGGTGAAGCAGGCCAATGCCAAAATAAGCACAAACTCCTATATGATCTTCGAAGCGCGCAATGCCGATTTTACCGCCCACATTGAGCCCCACCGCCTTTTGCATCAGCTGCGAGACTGCTTCATGTGCAGCGCCGGCGACCGCACCTTCTTCTGCATGTGTAGAGCCAATCACATGTTCGCGTTTGGCCGCGACCACAGCCCGTTCAATGATTTTCGATACAGAGGCAATAAACTCACCGCCAAAATCAACAGCAGCCGCATTCACATGTTGCTGCCGGCTTGTTTCAATCAAATCGCGTTCTTCCTGGCGACTGGTCGTCAGCGCGATTTTAATGGCCGTTGAAGCAGCCAGTTTACTGCCGCCGGCACTTTGTTCAGCCATTATCGAGATCTCCTTTATCATAGACATCATACTCATCCCAGATGCTTTCCAGTTTCCCCAGCGTTTCTGTAACATGTTCCTGCCGTTTAAAACCTATTGCGGCTATTAAGGCGTTGATCACACTTAAAGGCGCAACCAGGGAGTCTACAAAAGAGGTCATGTCGCTGGGGGCGAGCAGGCAGACGTCCGCGGTATCTGATACAGGCGTATCACCCTTGTCTGTGATCGCGATCACGGTGGCACCCGTATGCCTTGAGTAATCCATCGCTTTTATGGTTCGTCTTGAATATCTTGGAAAGCTGATGCCAATGACAACATCGCCGAATTTCACCGGCAGGATCTGCTCGAACATTTCGCTGACACTGGTGGTATGCACCAGCCTGACATTATCAAAGATAAGATTGAAGTAAAAACCAAGAAATGAAGCAAGAGGCGCGGCGCTGCGGACACCCAGTATATAGATCTTATTAGCACCGAGGATCAGGTCAACCGCCTGATTAAATGATTTGCGGTCCATCTGGTCTAATGTGCGGCGCAGTTTGTCAATATCCGACTGCAAGACAGCGCCCAGGATATCTTCATGCGCGGCTAGTTTGATTGAGGCTTTCATTCGCTGGACAGATGTCAGACGAACTTTCAGCTCTTCTTGCAGGACACGCTGAAAATGCGGATATCCTTCATAACCAAGCTCCATCGCAAAGCGAACCACTGTTGATTCACTTACTTTCGCTTCTTCGCCGATTCGCGCGGCAGTTATGTAAGCTGCCTGTTCATAGTTTGACAGGATATAGCCTGCGATTGCCTTCTGACCTTTGCTCATTTTAGGCATGACCGTACGGATTTTATGAATAAGACCGGGTGTTTTTTCTGCTGACATATGCTTTTCACCTTTCAACAAACATCAATAGCTTTGACTAATTATGAATCATGACAAAGCGCAACTGTCATCTTTATATTTCATCAGATATGTTCTTTCCCTTAATCATATCGCATCCGGCGATGTTTGTCTTGTTCCATTTTCAGATGAAAGCCTGACCTGACAGTCTGTAAAAATCAAAAAATTAAAATACGTGCCAAAAACAGCCGCATCCCGTGCAGGCCAGGACACGCTTGCATCGCCTGGTCTTGTGCTCAAATTGAAAATATTCGCATGCGGCCTTTCAAAAAGCCTGACCGGCGCTCGTACTGAGATCCGGTCAGGCTTTTATTAAATCTGAATTATGACGTTTGGGTCAGTCAGCAAAATCAGACCGGCTGATAACCACCTTCAGCGCTGCCGACTTTATCATCAACATGATGTCTTTCTGCACGGCGCTGTTTGAAGAATGTCTCCGCAACTGACGGGAACATACCCCAGGTGAGTACATCTTCTTCCTGCTCAACATATTCCGCCGCATCTGCACGGATTTTCTCCAGCTCCGGCTGAATCAGGTCGGCAGGACGGCAGGTAATCACTTCTTCATCACCCAGAATCTTCTGGCGGACTTCCTCATTAACAGGTGCGGGTGTCTGACCATACTGACCTTTAAGGACAGCCTTGGACTCTTTAGGCACCATTTTATAACGTTCGCCGCCAATAACATTCATAACGGCCTGTGTACCAACAATCTGTGAGGACGGTGTCACCAGCGGCGGGAAACCAAAGTCTTCACGCACGCGCGGTACCTCACGCAGCACCTCATCGATCCGGTCAATCTGTCCGGCCTTCTGCATCTGCGACACCAGGTTCGAGAGCATGCCGCCCGGTACCTGATAAATAAGCGCATTCACATCAACACCGAGCATTTTCGGGCTGATGATACCTTCTTTGATCCATCTTTCGCGAAGACCCTTGAAGTGGTCAGCCGCTCTTGTGATGTCAGTCAGCTTAATGCCTGTATCATACTCCGTGCCTTCAAGTGTTGCCACCAGAGGCTCTGTGGGCGGCTGGGATGTACCGAGCGCCAGCGGACTGAGTGCTGTATCAACAATGTCGCAGCCGGCTTCAATCGCCTTGATATACGTCATGGAACCAACGCCGCTTGTATAATGGGTGTGCAGATCCACGGGAATTGACAAGGTCTCTTTCATTGCCTTAACAAGCTTGTAGGCTTCGAAAGGTAAAAGCAGTCCTGCCATATCCTTGATGCAGACAGAATCAGCGCCCATATCTTCCAGACGTTTTGAATCTTCAACAAACTTGTCGATTGAATGGAACGGACTGGTTGTGTATGCGATACAGCCTTGTGCATGTCCGCCTTCACGTTTGCAGGCCAGCAGTGACCGCTCAACATTGCGGAAATCATTCAGGGCATCGAAAATACGAATAATATCGATACCGTTTGCGACTGAACGCTGAACGAAATAATCAACAACATCATCCGCATAATGTTTGTATCCGAGCAGATTTTGACCGCGCAGCAGCATCTGCAGTTTTGTGTTCTTGCAGGCATCGCGAATCTTGCGCAGGCGCACCCAGGGATCTTCATTCAGGAAGCGCATCGCGGAATCAAATGTCGCGCCGCCCCAGCATTCCAGTGAGTGATAGCCAATTTTATCAAGATCCTCAAGTGCCGGTATCATATCATCAATGGTCATACGAGTAGCCGCCAGAGACTGATGAGCGTCTCTGAGGATTGTTTCCATAATTTTAACTTTAGCCATTAAAGGGTCCTCCTTAAATCGGTTATACCAGCGAGATAAGTGTATCCCCAGAATTTACGGAAGCGCCTTTGGCGGCATTCACACTGGCGATTTCACCATCACGGGGCGAAACAATTTCATTTTCCATTTTCATCGCTTCAAATACAAGCAGCGTTTGTCCTTTTACAACTGAATCGCCGACAGACACTTCCACACTCATCACTGTGCCAGCCATTGGCGCTGTGATTGCTTCGCTGCCAGCGGAGCCGGCAGGTGCAGCAGGTTTAGGCTGCGGTTTTTCTTCTTTTTTCCCGCTCTGAGGCTTTTCTTCTTTTTTCTCACTCTGAGCCGGTGCGGCAGCTTTCGGAGCTGCTGCAGGAACAGAAGACTTGCCGCCGGCATTGTTTTCTTCAACCTCTACGTCGTAAGCGACACCATTTACTTTTATAACGAACTTTTTCATCTGAATATCCTCCTCAGTTTTATTCGGTAAAGCTCAGCATGTTCAGTGCGCTGATCAAACGCGGACGTGATGCTGATGGTTTGATTACTTCATCGACATGTCCCAGCTTTGCAGCGACATCAGCGCTGGCAATCTCACGGGCATAACGCTCAACAAATTCATTTCTGGCATTCGCCGGATCTTCAGACGCGGCGATTTCCTTGCGGTAGATAATATGAGCCGCTGTATCAGCATTGGTGATCGCGATTTCAGCGGTGGGCCATGCATAAACGATATCGGTGCCGCAGCTTTTGCTGCTCATTGTCAGATATGCGGTACCAGAAGCTTTGCCGACAATCAGGCCGATTCTCGGTACACTGGCATTCAACATCGCCCGCATCAGAGAAGCCCCGGCCATCAGCAGACCGCCTTTTTCCGCTTCTATGCCAATCACATAACCTTCAGCGTCTGTAAAGGTCAGGATCGGGAGACGGAAACGATCACATATCCGGATCATCTGAACTGCTTTTTCGCTCATTTTCTTGTCGAGCCGCTGTTCGCCATTCGCAATAATACCAACCGTTGTTCCATCGAGGCGAGCCAGACCGCAGATCATGCCGCTGGCAAAATCAGGTTTAAGCTCAAGGAAACTGCCTTGATCCGTGACACTGCCAATCACCTGGCGCATGTCATAACCATTGTCAAGATCCTCAGCGATATCGTCGAGCCCTGCATCTGTGCGATTAGGATCATCGTCACAGTCCTGGGGATAGATAAAGCCATCGGCGCTGTCAGGCAGATAACCCAGCAGCATCTTCAGCTGCCCGATCATCTCTTCATCATTTTCCGCTGTCAAAGAAGCCATTCCGGTTTCTTTGCTGTGCACAGCGGCACCGCCGATCTCATCTGGTTCAAACGTTTTGCTTTCAACGCCTGAAACAACCATGGGGCCGTTCATGAACAGCCCTGATTTTTCTTCAGACATCAGAACAAAGTCACTCAGCGCCGCCACATAGGCTGCACCGCCGGCACAGGGTCCGAAGACGGCCGCAATCAAGGGTATTTCACCGGAAGCGGCTTCGAGTGAAGCCAGGAGGTTGCCAAGGCCTTCAAGCCCTACCACACCTTCTTCAATACGGGCACCACCCGTTTCATATAATCCAATGAACGGGACTTGAGCTGTACAAGCCAGTTCAACAGCTTTGCAGATTTTCTCAGCATGCATTTGGCCAATAGATCCACCGTAAACATCCGGGTCTTGTGCAGCTACATAAACCAGGCGGTCATCGATTGTGCCATAACCGGTCACGACACCGTCGCCTGCAACAGGTTCACGTGTAAAGCCAAAGGAAAGTCCCCGGGCTTCAACCAGCGAATCCATTTCAACAAAGCTGTCTTCATCCAGAAGCTGCCTGATTCGCTGCCGGCATGCATTGCTTTCTGGTGCGGCGGCAGCCAGAGCGGCTCGCTTCTCTACGTACGCGCTCATTTTCTCTCGAGATCCCATTCATTTCACCTCATCATCTGAAGATATCCCTTCAAAAAGATATCTTAGTTCTAGCTTATAGTTTTGCATCCGACCTGACAAAAAGACAAATCGAATATCTCGCCAGATATAATTATAATTTATGATGTTCAATAGATCAACCGTCGAGTCGCATAGATTTGCATTATCTTTTCAACTATCTTTAGCATGAGTCGTTGTCAGATTATCTATCTTCAGCATCAATCGTTGTCAGAAGGCTGTCCGAATAAAGCTTCTGAAACATCAAGCACCTCAGAATCAGGCATATCATCTGCCTGGTCTGCCTGATGATCAGAACGGCGCGAACCGGTCTCGTTCCCTTTTTTTTCTGGCTGAACAGGCGAATCTGCTTTGTCCGGCGAATGATCAGGGACAAAAGCAGATACGATCTGATCAATGCTGATCTGCCGGTCTCGTCTGCCGGCAGCCTCTTCAAGCGACGTTTCAAAGTCACGAAGGGTTCCGTACATCAGCATTTCCATCGGCGGCAGCGCTTCAACTGACCGCAGGCCAAAATCCATCAGAAACTGGTCGGTTGTCTCAAAGAGTGACGGACGCCCCGGTGCATCCAGTGTGCCCGCCTCATGGATCAGGTTTCTTTCCTGAAGACGGCTGATGATGCTGTCACTGTTCACACCGCGGACAGTTTCAACCTGGGCGCGGGTGACCGGCTGGTTATAGGCTATGATCGCCAGGGTTTCATAGGCAGCCTGTGATAGCGGCGGCCGGTTCCTGGGCTGGAAGAGCTTTTGCAAAACTGCTTTTTGATCTGGCTTTGTGCACAGCATATAGCGCCCTTCAATTTCCCGAAGCAGCAGTCCGCGCCTGGTGTCATGCTGATATCGTTCTGACATGCCGGTCAGAACCTGGCTGATTGTCTGCCGGTCAAAACCTGTAATGGCTGCCAGTTTTTCAAGCGGCAGCGGGTCACCGGCAACGAACAGCAGCGCTTCAAGCGCAGCGGGCAGCGCTGCGGCGTCCGGGATCAGTGCAGCGTCAGAATTTGCTTCTGAAGTATCGGGGGAAAGATCTGACAAGCGTTCCTGCTCTAGCGACGGCGCTGCTTCTGACGTCTCCTGCTGCGTTTCATCTTGCGGCTGCGTCTCATCCTGAAGCGTCGTGTCTTCAGGTTTGCTTTGAGGCTGGTTGTTTTGACTCTGACTGAATGCTTTTTTATTTATTTCCTCAGAATGCTCACTCATAATCTTTCTCCTCAACCGGAATTTCGGCCAGAAACGCGTCAAGGCTGTCGTCGTCAATGGTTTTCAGCTCCATGTCCGGCTCCAGCAGAATCACATCAAAGGGGCGATCCTGAAAAGCCCTGATCCGGTTCAGCCGCAACAGTTCCAGTATGGCCAGAAAGCCGGTGACTCTTTCCGCGCGGCTGGTTTTGTCAGCAGGAAACAGTTCATTGAAAAAGACCCTGCTTTTGAGTTTCAGCGACTTCCAGATCTGCCGCATCTTGTCTTTTAAAGAGACTTTTTCCCGCTTCAGGATATGGCTGATTCTCTGGCTCATATCACTGAAACGAAGCTGGTTTTGCCTTGATACATGATGACAGGCCTCAACAAACAGATCCCAGCTCAGCTGGTCCGGTGCCGGCTGCGACAAAAGCCCGATCCGTTTCGGCGGGTCAGGCAGGCGAAGCTGACAGTAACGATAGGTCTCATGTTTCTGTTTCAGCTCATCCGCCAGCGTTTTGCAGCGTCTGTATTCGAGAAGCTTAAGGACCAGTTCCTCTCTGGGATCCTGGCCTTCCTCCGTGTCCAGCTTGCGTTTTTGCGGCAGCAGCATCCTTGACTTGATCTGCAGCAGCGTTGAGGCCATGACAAGAAAGGAACTGGCATGGTCCATATCTAGCTGTTCCAGCCCTTCCAGATAGGCCAGGTACTGGTCTGTAATCTCAACAATCGGGATATCATAAATATCCAGTTCGTTTTTCTCAATCAGATGGCACAGCAAATCAAGCGGGCCTTCAAATTGATTGATTTTCAGTGCGGGTGCTTCGGCTGCCATGGCGCTCCTTTATTTCATTTCATCAGATGAGAATGGTTCAGCTAATCCATTGAGATCGGCTCAATCAATCAGGTTCAATAATCGATACGCATGGCTTTTTTGGCAGCCTGCAGCGTTTTTTCAGCTTTGAGACCGGCCTTTTCGCTTCCCTGCCGCAGCAGCTGACGCAAATGGTCCTTATCTTGCAGCAGATCGGTCCGTTTTTCATGAATGGGCTGATGGAAGGCCAGCAGGCGTGCCTGCAGTTTGCGTTTGCAGGCCACACAGCCTATTTCACCACGACGGCACTGGGTTTCGATCTCTTCAATCTCCAGTGTACTGAAGACTTTATGAAAAGCAAACACCGAACAGACCTCCGGATGGCCGGGGTCATCCTTGCGGATGCGGGCCGGGTCGGTCAGCATCGACATCACCTTTTTGCTGACAGCATCAGGCGTATCCGCAAAACTGATGGTATTCCCATAGCTTTTTTTTTTTTTACTTCCGTCTGTGCCGGGCAGCACTTTCGACTCCGTCAGCAGCGGCTGAGGCTCGGAAAAGACCGGCTGATAAAGATGATTGAAACGACGGGCGATCTCTCTTGTCAATTCCAGATGCGGCAGCTGGTCTTCACCTACCGGCACAAAGTCCGCGTTATAGATCAGGATATCGGCCGCCTGCAGGCAAGGATAGCCCAGAAAGCCGTATGTCGTAATATCTTTTTCTTTCAGCTGGTTTAGCTGATCTTTATAGGTGGGGCATCTTTCCAGCCACGACAAGGGGGTGTTCATCGCGAAAAGCAAAAACAGTTCAGCGTGTTCCATCACTTCAGACTGCAGAAAAATCGTCGCTTTTTCCGGATCAAGACCGCAGGCAATGAAATCTGCCATCAGGCTGGTCACGTATTCGCTCATCTGACTGGTATCATCATAACCCGTTGTCAGAGCATGCCAGTCTGCGATAAAAAAATGACAGTCATACGCATCCTGCAGCGAAACCCAGTTATGCAGGGCTCCAAAATAATTACCCAGATGAATCTCTCCCGTTGGCCGGGCACCGCTCAATACAATTTTCTTGCTCATGAATGCCTCCATATTTCTGCTGTTCCTGATTTTGTGCCGCCTGTGTTCATGTTTCCGGGCCGCACACAGCCTGTTTCATAACGTCCTGTCACTGCCGCTTTCATATTCTGATCAATGGCTGCCAGATGCCTGAAGGTCGTCATAATCTCAACGGCCATCATACCATACTGCCCGGCTGGTTCAAACTGTTCTGGCAAAGCTGAAGGCCGGTTCAAATGGTACGGGTTTGATTTCACTAGATTGATTTTGCCTGCCTGACCCGTTTGTCAATGCTTCACCAACTCTGAACGGTCACCTTCTCAGGAGATTCCCAACATCCGCCAGATGGCGTTGAAAAGCAGCTGGATGG
>SLHU01000379.1 GCA_007135995.1 Clostridiales bacterium
TGTGAATTAAAAATGAAAGAATATAAAAAAATTGGTTTGACGTTCAAATTAGATGTTTGTTATATCAGAGGCTGCCATGATGACAAACTGCAAACATCTTCTGGCATTCTATCGTCTGGTTTATTATCATACTCATATGGAAGCCAAAGTGAATGACAATACCGTTGATACGTGAGACATCTATTGCGCACATTAGCTATATTGAGCATTTATTGTGCAAACAGTCATATGAGGTGACAATTTATGAGTAAGCCTAATATCATTTATATCCTGGCTGATGATCTTGGCTATGGCGATGTATCCTGCCTGAACGCAAACGCTGCTTTCAAGACGAAGCATCTCGATAGTTTATATGAAAACGGTCTGGCTTTTACCGATGCGCATGCCACGTCTGCTGTCTGCACACCGTCGAGATATTCGATTCTTACCGGCCGTTATAACTGGCGTTCGAGACTTAAAAAGAGTGTTTTAGGCGGTTTTTCATCCGCCCTGATTGAACCAGGCAGAATGACCGCGGCCTCTTATCTGCAAAATCAGGGTTATAAAACTGCTGCCATCGGCAAGTGGCATCTGGGAATGGATTTTGCTAAAAAACCTCATTTTCAAGAGAAACCGGATTTTTCTGAAAGTGAAGCTATTGCCTACGATCTGCCGATCAAGAACGCGCCGACTGACTTTGGCTTTGACACTTTTTTTGGTATCAGCGCCTCGCTGGACATGCCGCCATATGTCTATATCGAAAATGACCGGTTTACAGCTGTCCCGAAACCGCCGGCGAAAGAGGGAAGGGGCAAGCAGTTTTACCGGCAGGGTCTGACAGCAGAAGGATTTGACCATCACCAAGTCCTGGCCACCTTGAATCAGAAGGTGATCAGCCAGATTGAAGCGTGGAAAGAAGAACCTTTTTTTATCTACTATCCGATGACCGCGCCTCACACGCCTATCTTGCCGCCTGATGAATATCTGGGCCGGTCGGGAACCAATGAATATGGTGACTTTGTCTTATACATGGATGATTTAGTCGGAGATATTCTGCAAAAATTAAAGGATGAGGATCTCTTCGATAACACGCTCGTGATTTTTACTTCCGATAACGGCTGCTCACCGATGGCCGATTTTGATGAGCTGAAACGCTGCGGACATCACCCCAGCTATGTTTTTCGCGGTCATAAAGCCGATATTTATGAAGGCGGCCACCGCATTCCGTTGCTGATCCAGTGGCCGGCGAAAATCAAAGGCCGTCAGACATCTGACGATCTGGTCAGTCTGGTTGACTTTTTCGCCACCCTTGCTGATCTGCTGGGGACAAAACCACCGGATATCTACGCGGAAGACAGCGTCAGCAATCTGCCGATCTGGCTGGATCAGCAAAATCAGTATCAGCCGCGCAGTCTTGTGCAGCAAAGCATTGACGGTTCCCTGTCACTGCGAAAAGGACCGTATAAACTCGTCATGTGTCCCGGATCGGGCGGCTGGTCGTGGCCTGAGTCCGGCAAGATAATTCCAGGAATGCCAGCCTTTCAGTTTTTTGACCTGAGACAGGATATCTCCGAACAAAACAACCTGGCCTTAGCTCATGAGCATGATGAAGTGATTCAGGAGATGAAAAATGAACTGGCTGATATTGTAAAAAATGGCCGCAGCACCCCTGGATCCGCACTGGAAAACAATGGTGAACCGGTCTGGGACACGGTATCCTGGCTGGAATCGTCAACGACCTCACCTCAATGAAATATTTAGAAGAAGTTTTCTTTGCCAATTTTAATAATAAAGCAGCAGCACCCGTCATCAAGCGGTTCTGCAAGGCCAGGTCTGGTTGCGGCCGTTATCCTTTGCCTGATACATCGCCTGGTCAGCCAGCTCGAATAATTGTCCGGGGTTCATGTTCCGGTCAGGGATCAGTCCGGCAACGCCGACACTCACAGTGACATATTGGCTGACAGGAGAGTCAGGATGGGGTATGGCCAGCGCTTCAACTTTACGGCACAGCCGGTCAGCTTCAACGTACGCTTGATCAGCTGTCAAACCAGGCAAGATAACCACAAACTCTTCGCCGCCATAGCGCGCCGATAATTCACCTGCTCTTTGAAAACCTTCTTTTAGAAGTGCGGCCAGTTTTATCAGGCACAAATCACCCTGCGCGTGACCCAGATGATCGTTATAGGCTTTGAAATTATCGATATCGATGACGATTAGTGACAGCGCGGTCTGCCGCCGCAGCGCGCGGCCCCATTCCTGCGTGATCACGTGATCATACTGTCTTCTGTTCCACAGTCCTGTCAGCGGATCTTTAAGTGATAATGCCTGCAGTTTTTGATTAGCGTCTTCCAGCGCATTTTTCTGCTGCTCAACTTTTTCCGATGTGTTTTCCAGTGCCCGGGTGCGAGCGGCGACGATTTTATCCAGATTTCGGTTGATCTGCTTTAGCTTCGCCGTGACAATTTCCTCGTTGTTGAAGGAATCAGATATACGTCTGGCCATGACCAGCGCGAAGGTCATCACAAATATAATCTGACCGGCTGAAGACAGATTACCGCTTCTGATGATCGTTCGAAGGACCGCTGACGGGTGGTCATTAAACCAGATGCTGGCATACAAAATATCGTTAAGGCTCGTCAGAATCACAATAAACGCGCCGATGATAATCACTGGCAGTTCTTGTTGATTTTGATCTTTGAGTAACACTCTGATCAGAGAAAAAGCAATATAAGCCATCGCAACTGCGGAAAATATCTGATAAACCGGATTGATGACGGTGAAAATACGTGCCGGTGTCAGCAGAACCATCAGGATAAACGGCATGCTGCCCAGGCAGATAATTTTTACGACAGATCTGCTGAACCATCCTTTGAAAAAATAATAGCAGAACAGCAAAATGACCGGCATACCCAGGTAATACGTGACCGTCTGCAGTTTATGAGCCAGTTCCCAGCTGAAGCCTGTAAACAGGTAATGGAAAAAACGTTCACTGACCAGCAGCGTTCGGATAGCAATCAACAGGCAAAACAGCCCGAAATATAAAGGCGGACGGTATTTCCGGCGGAACACATACAAGGCCAGATGATAGATCCCGATCATAAATAAACTGCCGAAGACAAACAGATCAAATGCGATCGCGTTCGTTCTGGCCCGGTCAATCAGAGACGCAGCACCTATGTCAATACTCTCCAGAATCCCGCCGCTGCGATGATGGTAATTACTGACTTGAATCAGCAGCTCATTCTCACCAGGTTGAGCAGTGAAATGGGCTGTCTGAGTCAGAAAAGCAGGGCGGGTCTGATCCCTGCTTTGTCCTGTCTGGCCGGCAGATATGAGCCTTTCGCCATTGATGTATAGTGTATAAGCGGTAAAAATGCGCGGTAATTTCAATCCAAGTTCCTGGGTTTCGTCAGTCAAAATGACGAGCCGATAAACGCCGAAACCATGGCTAGAAAAAAACGGCTGCTGGCTGATGTGCTGGTTCCAGGATCCCGGCACATCGATCAATGTACTTTCTGCGTTCTGGAGATGATCTACCTGTGCATGGGGGAAAAACTGCCATTCACCATCCAGGCGAGCGCGGCTGTTTTGCATAGGATACTGCTGAAGGTCAATCACGCCAGACACAGCGCGCGGCTGGACTGGCTTTTCTTCCAGACAGCCGGTCAGTACAAATAAACCTGTCAGTATCAGAAAAAGTATGATGCCTTTGAACACCTGGTGTCGCAAAACTGTCCCCCTCAATAGCCGACTGCTGTCTGTCTTTGCTGCACCGGATGGTGCGCAGCCTTTGTATATATTAGCGCTCTCGTACCGGAAAGTTAATATAATAAATTTAACCAGGCATCTGATAAAATATTATTCCGATCAACATTTTGAGCCCGACATGAATAAATTAATAAATATCTCTTGTTTAAAGTCTTTCTTGGCTGACAGCGTCTGCTGCCGGGTCAGGCATAAATGAGTCCCTGCGGATTGGGTGGTCTGCAAGCTGCTGTCAGATGTGATATAATCCGCATTATACGACGCATTGGCCTGGAAGGTTGCTATGGATCAGAATGATAACAAAACAATCATCTGGTAAGGACAGTACGCTTCCGGATGCATAAGTATTTAAGGAGATTGATGATGGCTTTTACACTTCAGATTGGCGAACGTGCCCCGGATTTTTCATTACCTGCAACAGACGGAAAAACATATAGTTTGAAAGACTTTGCGGACAAGAAAGGGCTAGTTGTATTTTTTACCTGCAACCACTGCCCGTTTGTCACTGGTTCAGATGAAGTGACGCGCGAAACAGCGTTGAAATTTAAAGAACAGGGCATTGCTTTTGTCGGCATCAATGCAAATAGTGTCAACACGTATCCAACCGACTCATTTGAACATATGGTGAAGCGGATGGAGGCGAATCAATTCCCTTGGGTTTATGTGCGTGATGATACTCAGGAAGTTGCCAGAGCATATGGCGCGCTGCGTACGCCGCATTTTTATGTGTTTGATCAGGATCTTAAGTTGATTTACACCGGCCGGGGCATCGATAATCCCCGTGAAAGCGACAAGGCAACAGTCAACGATCTGGATCGCGCCCTGTCTGAGTATATCAATGGCAAGCCGGTCAGTGTGCCGCTGACCAATCCGATTGGCTGTAATGTCAAATGGGATGGCAAAGATGAGCACTGGATGCCCGGAGAGGCCTGCGATCTGGTCTGATCCGGTTATCTGAACCGCATAGCACAAAGGTGCGTACATTCGCCTGAATAACCGGGCGGAATGTCCGCACTTTCAAAAAGAACCGGGACACTTTTGCGAAGCAAGTTGTCCTGGTTCTTTTGCGTTTGATCAGATCGTCAAGGTGTTTGGAGAAAGGCTAGATCAGATTCCGGCTGAACATGTGTCCGGCATTAACGCCGTCAAAAAGCCGGCGTCTGTTACCAGCCGTATTTTTCCGGTCCCCATTCTTTCGTAGTAAGCTGCTGCTCCACCTGAATCAGCGTTTTGTCAGGCAGATCTTTTTTCAGCACAACACCTGGTCCGATAATACTGTGAAGACCTGTCTTGCAGCCAGGCATGATCGTTGCGTTGACACCGGTTCGGCAGTAGTCGCCGATATACGTCGCGTTAGCGAAATGAGGCGGCTGTTCCAGTCTGCCCCGCACCCGATGCAAGGTCTCACGGTCGTCAAAGCGAAGCGAGCCGCAGACGGTTGCAGCGCCAATATCGGTATTCGTGCCGACAAGACCGGAAATCTCCATATAGTGATACAGATACACGCCATCCATCAGCATGCCGGAAATTTCGGCGCAGTGACTGACGACACAATGGCTGCCGATGGTTGTGCCTGAACTGATATGACAATAGTTTTCTATGCGGCAGTGATCACCGATCACGACATTTCCTTCGATAATCGCGCCGTTTTCGATGACTGTGTGGTCACCAATGATCACATTCCCCTGGATAATCACGTGATAGCCAATTCTGCTGCCCTTGCCGAGCGTAACGTGGCCATCTATCTTCGCTGTTTCATCGATTGATGCCTGTTCGGAGATTTGTGTGCGGGTTAAGCGCTCACACATATGGACTGTCATGGCATAATTGGCCATTAATATGTGCCAGGGCTTATCAATATCAACAGAGCCCTTTTCTGTGACGATCGCCCTGATCACCTGGCCATCTTTCATCCAGTCAATCAGAGAAAGCTCCAGATGCTGTTCATGCGTCGGCATAACACCGACATCGAGTTTCTCGAATATGCCGCTGTTTACAGCCAGATAGGGAATGAACGGCTGTTTCAGGCTAAAAGCGGCAAAGCGGTAATAACCCGATCCTCTCGGATGGCCGGCAATTTCGGTGACCTGGCAGTTGTCTGGATCCTGACTCTGGCCGATCCGGCAGCAGATGTGGTCGCTCGCGGATTCATTATCCAGCTTTGTGACCAGAACGCTGTTTTCGCTGTCAGAAAGCTTGTCGGACAAACGCTTTAAATCTGAAAGATCAAGGACGACATCGCCGTACAAGACCAGACAGTCCTGATATACCAGACGTGCCGCCCTTGACAGAGCGTCAGCCGTGCCTCTGGAATCCGCTGCCTCGATCACGCTGACCTGGGCAGCATCACGAAACTGATGCCTGATCTGTTCACTGAAAGGTCCGGCCACGATGATGATCCGGCCAAACGACAGCTGCATCAGCTGGCTGACCTGGCGTTCGATGACCGGCTGGTTGCAAACCGGGATCATGGCCTTGGGCCTGCATGAAGCGTATGGCCAGAGTTTTTTGCCCTGGCCTGCTGCCAGGATGACGGCTGTTTTCATATGTTTCAGAGCTCACCGAATTGTGATTTTCTGATGATCTGTGACAAATGTTATTGGTGAGAACTCCTTTGCACCACCTTTCATCTGGTTTTTATTATACATTAGAATCTTCCCGGAAACAGATCATTGACAGCTGGAATATACACCTGGTTGGTTTTTCCCGGTTTCCTGTCCGGCTGACTTCCGTTTTGGCATGTGGTACCACACTCATCTTCGCCAGTTATTCGCTTCGAGCCACAAGATCACATCTGCCGCGAGCTTTGGTATCCGCATATCATCCGGCTTGCCGCCGGCGGGACGGGTAGATGTCCCCTGGCCGCGCAAAGAAAGCGCCGCGACAGAAAAGCTGTCACTGAGCGCCTCGAACTCACGCTCAAACTGGGTATGGTTTGCTCCGCAGCCATTGAGAAATAAAACCTGGGGTGAGCCGGGTTTTTCCCGCAGCCGGTAGGTTAGCTGATGTGTTTTCAAGTCAAATTTGTTAAATACATTTGTATGCCAATGGACGATGTCTGCCTGAAAGGATCCAAAACCCGGCCGATCATGCACGATTGTTTTTTGACTGGCATTAACGGTTGATGTAATCTGGTACTAAGACGATACAATGCATTGAACTGGACGTGTTGCCCGGCAAAGAAACCAGACCAGGCCGCGTAAAGGATTGGCTGAGACTCGTGAAGACTGGGAAATGAACAGCTGAGATTTGCGAGCTTACAGCAAAGCATTAGTTAAGATTCGCAAGACAAAAGGAAGGGATTCAGCCAGATCAGGCTGAAACAGGTATCTTTTATGAAAGTCTTGGTGACTGGCACGAGCGGGCGCTTCGCACCGCATCTTGTACGTGAGCTGCTTAAGCATCAGCATGAAGTTGTCATTTTCTCCAGAAAGAAACCGCCGGAAGAATTTACTGAACTTGAATGGGTCAGCGGCGACTGCAACAGCATCACCGACTGTCTGAAGGCAATGAAAGGCCGCGGCTTTGATGCGGTCCAGCATGCAGCTGCCAAGCCAAGTCCCACCGATGCCCCTGATAGTGATACCTATAACGATCCGGGGCAGTTCCCGATGACGATGCAGACCAATATTATGGGACTTTATAATATGCTGCAGGCATCTCTGCGAAACGACGTGGGCATTTTCATCCAGACGGGTTCCAACTGCGCGCTGGGGCATGGCTACAGAATCAGCGGCCGGCCGTTTCAAATTGATTATCTGCCCATTGATGAAAAACACCCCTGTGACCCGGAAGATGCCTATTCTTTTTCCAAGCTGACCGGAGAGCATTTGCTGGAAAGCTACAGCAAAGCCTATGGGCTGCGCTGCCATGCCCTGCGGGCAGCCGGGATTACCAATGAAGTGCAGCGGATGAATATGGCACGGCAGGCGAAACCGCAAACCAGCTGGAACGAATGGCTGTTCCCCTGGATCGCCAGTGAAGACCTGGCCGGCGCGCACCGGCTGCTGATGGAGCAGGCCGGCCGGATTCCTGTTTTTGGTACCTATTTTTGCAATAATGATGATACAGGTCTGTTGGAACCCACGCGCGAGATAATCGAAAAATACCGACCCGACCTGCTGGATAAAATCAAAGAAGGTGAGCTGGAAGGGCATGCGACTTTACTGTCGAACCAAAAGCTCAAAGACACCGTAAACTGGCAGCCGGTGCAAAACTGGCGTCAGCATCTGACTGATTGAGAATAGATAATCATCAGAATAAGGGGAGGACAAACATATGACGAAAGACAGTGTATTAGGCCTTGGTGTTGTGGGTGTGGGATCGATTGGTATTCGTTCAGCACTGGATCATTTCGCGCTTGGTGACCTGGCAGATAAAGCCAGGATTGCCGCCGTCTGCGATCCGGTCGGTGAGCGTGCCAAAGCCGCGGCAGAAAAATACGGCGTGCCGGCCTGGTACGATTCTTACGAAGCCATGCTCAGCGACCCTCATGTGGACGCGGTCACGCTGTGTTCACCGATTGGCCTGCATTATCAGCAGGCGATGCAGGCACTGGCGGCCGGCAAACATATTCACAGCAACAAGACCATCACCACAACCGTAGCGGAGATCGACGAGATTATCAGCACCGCGGACACGTCAGGTTTGAAAGTCGTGTCTTCACCCGGCATGATGCTGATGCAGCATAACCAGCGCATGCGCCGGGCTGTGCTGGAAGAACGCCTGGGTCGGGTCAGCCTGGCAATAACCGGCGGTACTGGCGGCCAGCAGTATCACATAGATGAACCGATCCGCCAGGGACAGGACATTCTGACCAATACCAATCCCGCCTGGTATTTTAAAAAACCCGGCGGCGGCCCGATGTACGATGTCGGCGTCTATTTCCTGCATATCCTCACCGGTATTCTGGGTCCGGCCAGGCAGGTTTCAGCCTTCTCCGGAAAAGCCGTTTCGGAACTTCATTTCCGCGGCGAAACGCTGCCAAATGAAATGGACGACTCCACGTTTATCTCCCTCGATTTTGGTGATCAGCTGGCAGGGTTCATGTACGCGATTGTTGATGGCAGCTTCGGCGACCGACTGGGGCCGTTCACGCCTTACCTGGTGGGGACAAAAGCAACGCTTGAGGGCGCTCGCCTGAACGGAAAACCGCTGATCTATGAAACGGATCACCAGCCGCATGTTACACCGGCTCATAAAGCGCTGCCGGAAAGCCATGTGTTTGAAGATATCATGCAGCTGGTGGACTGGGTGCGTGATGGTTCGCCTTCACTGGCGAATCTGGACCATGCCCGTCACGTGATTGATATTATCGATTCAGCTTACCAGGCTGCTGCCAGCGGCCGGACAATTCGGCTCAAAGACACACGATATCAGCCGCTGCCTCTGGAAGCGCTGGCGAAGATATAGGAACAGCAAATACATCTGCGCTTGACAGCGCAATATAATAAACAGGAGATGATGATGATGATGAAACAAAATCCAATCGCTATCGCAAGTTACTCTTTTCATGGCATGCATAAGGAGGGGAGTATGGATTTGTTCCAGTATCTGGAAGTGATCCGTTCCCGTTATCAGGTGCATCAAGCCGATATCTGGTCGGGTTATCTGGTGTCGCTGGAGACCGATTACATTAAAAAAGTTCGCCAGGAAATGGACCGGCGTGGTTTATCACTTGCCAACCTTTGTGTTGACGGCCCCGTTCTTTGGGCACCGGATCCGGAGCAAAGACAAGAAAATTACATGACAATGCTTCGCTATATTGAAGTTGCCAATTTACTGAATGCAAAAACGGTCCGGATTGACTTTGGCGGCAAAGACGGGGATGTCATGACTGAGGAAGCCTTTGAGCTGATCGTCAGCCGTTACAAAACGTATTGCAGCCTTTGCCATGATCTGGGCATGAAAATAGGCCCGGAAAACCATTTTGGCCTGGACCGCAATCCAGATAATTTGAAGAAGGTCAGGGAGGCGGTAGACCATCCGGCATACGGACATCTGCTGCATTTTGGCAATCTGCCTGATTTCATGAACCAGATGGATGACCTGCTGCCGATTGTGATGCATACCCATGTCGCAGCCAATTCACTGCCGGAGGCTAAGGAAATTATCCGCCGTCTGCTGGCAGCCGGCTATGACGGCGCTTTATCGGTAGAACATCATACGGCCGCGCTGGAACTGGAGCGGGTGGAATGGCAGCTGGCCAGTCTGCGGGCGATTCTGGCTGAGGTGGGGCAGGAAGGCCTGGACGCACCGGCTAAGCCAGATTATATGCAGACAGTTTATCGATGAGATTGCTTGTTTCTGATGTTAAAGATCCTGAAGGCGATGGCTGCTGACCAGCTGATATTGTAATAACCAATTCACTCATGTCAACGGTTTGATCGTGATCAGGATGACGGAAAACATCGAAAATGAGCCCCCTGTTTCGTAAACGGGGATGAACTGCGATAATTCTGTTTGCGTTCAAGTCAGTTAAGAAAAACACGATATGCGTGAAGCATCATGGAGGTGCTGTATATGAAAACGATACGGATTGGCCTGATAGGAACAGGGATTATCGCGCATCAGCATGTAGCGAAGTATAAGAAAATCCCCGGTGTTGAACTGGTGGCTGCCTGCGACCTTAATCAGGCCAAACTTGACGCTTTTTGCGACCAGTATGGTATTCCCGACCGCGTGGCAGATTATCGCCTGCTGCTATCGCGAGACGATCTCGACGCGGTGGATGTCTGCCTGCATAACAACCTGCACGCGCCGATCAGCATTGCGGTGATGGCAGCCGGTAAAAACTGCTACTGTGAAAAGCCGATGGCCGGATCGTATAAAGATGCTGTGGCGATGAAAAAGGCAGCAGATCATTTTAATGTGAAACTGCATATTCAGCTGAACATGCTGTACGGACCCCAGATGAACGCCGCCAAAAAGCTGGTGGAGAAAAACCGGCTGGGCATGATCTATCATGCCAGATCATACGGCTATCGTCGCCGCGGCCGTCCTTATGTGGACGGGTATGCTGAAAAAGAGTTTGACTCCAGCTACTGGGCCGGACACGGTGCGCTTTATGATATGGGTGTTTACCACATTTCGCAGCTTTTGTACCTGATGGATACACCTGCTGTCAAGCGGATTTCCGGATCTGTTTACCAGGAACTGGCGATGGATGAAGGCCGCAGAAAGATCAGCGGATTTGATGTGGAAGAACTTGGTGTAGGCCTGGTCCACTTTAATAACAACCTGACACTCGATATCATTGAAGCATGGGCTATCCATGGCGGCGCCTTTCCGCTGTCATCGCTTCACGGCAATGAAGGCGGGCTGCAGTTCACAGAAGCACCGGCCGGACCCCAGGGGCAGGGTGGTCGCCAGGTTCTGCGCTACTTTAGTGAAATTGAAGGCTATCCTGCTGAATCATTACTGGATGTGTCGGCTGAAGCGTATCGCCAGAGCAAAATTGATCCGAATCATGACTGTTACCAGGATTCCCAGGCACACTGGATTGGCGTTCTCAGAGGCGATATAAAGCCTATAGACACGCCTGAGATCGCGCTGCAGACGATGCTTATATCGGAAGGTATTTTTCTCAGCAACCAGCTGAAGCGGGAAATTGCCGCAGATGAGATTTTTGAGCTGAGCCAGTCAAATGCTGTAAAGCAGCAGGAAACTGATTTCGGTACGCTGGATTATCCGGGTTATCCTTTCTTTGAAGCCTGATGAGTCATAATGAGAACCTTAAACCATTGCGCGCGTGCCTGCGCATGACCCTGTGAGAAAGCGAGTCGTGCAGGCACCCTGCGCAGGACACTAAGAACAAAGCCGTTCGAATTTTCAAATGAACGTATGACTGATGATGAACGTCAGTTGAGGAGCGAATATGCCCTTTTCGATTATCCGACACGACATTACAAAGATGAAAACTGACGCGGTTGTCAATGCCGCGAATACGGCGCTTCAAGCAGGCGGTGGTGTCTGCGGCGCGATCTTCAAAGCTGCCGGTTCAGCCAAGCTGAAGGCAGCCTGTGACCGGCTGGCGCCAATCGCGACCGGTGAAGCTGTGATCACGCCCGGTTTCGATCTGCCGGCACGCTTTATTGTTCATACAGTCGGTCCAGTCTATCAGAATGGACGGCATGGTGAAAAGGAAAAGCTTCAGGCCTGTTATCAGAACAGCCTGAAGCTGGCTGCAGAGAACAACTGCGGCAGTATCGCCTTCCCGCTGATATCGAGCGGCATCTACGGCTACCCAAAGGAGTTGGCCTTACAGGTGGCAACTGACACCATTCAGGTCTTTCTCGAAGAGCACGAGCTTGATGTTTATCTGGTTGTCTTTGACCAGGCATCATTTGTGATCAGCGAGAAACTGCTGGGCGATGTGGCCAGCTATATCAGTGAGCATTATGTTGATCAGCACACGGATATAAGACGCCGGCAGAA
>SLHU01000100.1 GCA_007135995.1 Clostridiales bacterium
ATTTCTATCCGGTGAAATCGAAAATAACACCATCAGGCATCGCTTCGAAAGGCAACCGGATGTATGATATGTTCTTCTTTCGGATTAAAGCCGGAAAGCGGCCGGTCAGCCAGCATCAGGCCGCGCTGTATGCTGTAGTAACCATAACGTGATCGAATCTGATCCATCGCCAGTTCAAGATGGCGCTGACGCTGACGGCGCTGTTCATCTTCCAGCCATGAAAGCTGTACCAGATCATGGGCGGTGACTAAATCACAGGCACGAACACCCAGGCTGCGCAGCGGATGTTTCCAGTCGTACTGCTGGCTGAAAAGGGTCATCGCTTTCTCAGCCAGCTCCTGCGCCAGATCACTTGCTTCTTTCAGCTTTGTCTGTCTTTCGATTGACCGCAGCTGATTATCACGCAGATAGATCTGAACCGTACGCCCCTTAAACCCATACTGACGCAGCCTGGCCGCGACACTTTCAGCCAGCACAAAGATAATCAAACGGACATCGTCATCATTTTCCAGATCGCGCGGCGTTGTTGTACTGTTGCCTACAGATTTGATCACATGGCTGGTATGACCTTTCATCACCGCGCTCTGGTCCAGTCCGTTCGCATAAGCCCAGAGCACGTCACCCCATTTGCCCAGCATGCCGCGCGCGTCTTGCTCACGCATGCGCGCCAGGCCACCGATGGTCCGGACCCCGACACGTGCCAGACGCCGTCTGGTTGACGGACCCACATACAGTAATTCGGAGACAGGCAGTGGCCAGACAATATCCCTGAAATGTTCCGGATCAATCACAGTGGTCGCATCCGGCTTGCGCATATCACTGCCTAGTTTAGCGAATATTTTGTTAAAACTAACGCCCACGGAGCAAAATAGGCCCAGTTCCTGGCGCACACGGGCCCTGATCTGATCCGCGATATAAGATCCGTCACCGAGCAGTTCTACCGAACCGGTTACATCAACCCAGGCCTCATCCAGGCCAAAGGGTTCGATCTGATCAGAATAATCTGACAGTATATGTCTCATTAGATGTGAATAGTTCAGATACTTGTCGTAATCAGCCGGCAGACAAATAAGGCCGGGACATTTCTGCCTGGCCTGCCAGATGGCTTCACCGGTCTTAATCTTATATGCTTTTGCCGGCTGATTTTTAGCCAGAACTATACCGTGCCGGCTTTCAGGATCGCCGCAGACAATTACGGGTTTATCCCATAAATCCGGCTGGTAAAGGCATTCAACATTTGCGTAAAAGCTGTTTAAATCAGCATGTAAAATCACACGTTTCCAGTTCATTATATTTTAAGCGGCAAAAACCCACAGCTTCAGCCGTGGGAAGGAAGCCGTCTGCCTCCTTTCGCATGATTAAAATATTCTAGACGGCAGAAACCCCGGACGTTTGCCGCGGACGCGTCTGACAACGCGGATGTCAGGGTGACAATGCTGACACTTTTCAGGCGCAGCTGTGACGGCTTTTTTGACCCTGCTGACAAGTTGCAGCGCTGCCTGCCTGTTGTGGCAGAACGGATTTTTGCACCGATCGCATCCAGTCGAAAGAAAGATCTGTTGTGTCTCCCCGCTTATGCGTCAGATCCACCTGCTGAAAGCGACAGCTCTGAGAAACCGGGCGGACGAACATTTGTTCTTTACCCGTACGAAGTGAGCTTTTTTGCTGAAGCGATGCAGCTGATGAACGGGAACGCACACGGTCAGGTGTCCTTCCTGAATCATATTGAGCACCGGCAGCGCTTCGGTTCTGGCCACACACAGCAGATGCTGAAACCTGATATGAAGCAGAGCGCAGTGATTGAACCTTCTGAGCCGTCTGTGCCTTTTGGGCCGTCTGATTCGTCTGAACACGCTTAACAGCAGGATTGCCGGCTGCAGGCGATCGGCGCCCCGCCTGCTCGCGCACCCGCTGCCGGGTCTGAAGGCGCAGCAGCTGCAGCTGAGTTTTGCGCTCAGCTTTATAGCAGGCAGAAAGCAAAGATATCGTCAAGTAAGCCGTTAAAAGCAGCATCATCCAGAAAAGTAAATTGATTAAAGGCATAACAGCACGTCCTTCCGCAATAAAACATTTGTTCTGTTTCTTTAATCATAGCAACAGACAGCTGCGGCGTCAAGACATAACGAACATTTGTTTCTAATTTGTAACAATTAGAAAAAGGGGTTGAAAAGCATGGCCATCTCAGCGTGATTTAAGATATGATAGGCATAAGACGAAAAACCAGAATTTTTCTGTTTTCCAGCTTGATGATCCATTGTTCAAGCTTTTCGTATCAGTCTTCAAACAGACTGATCAGTGTTTCAGGAAAGGATAACGTCATATGAGCAGTCACAGCGAACACCCGGCAAGCAGCCGGCACAACCATTCACACACGCAGTCAGACACTCATTCACACACGCAGTCAGACACAAACGCGCCGCGGACCGTCATCGCCAGCGTTGAAACATGGACGATTCCCACCTATGAAAGTCCGCCGCCGCAGGATATGCCCATGTTCGCGGAATTCAGGCAGCATCAGGGAACAACCGGCAATCCATATCCTTCCAGAATTGTGACGCATGTGAATCAAAGCAGTAAAAAAGACCGGGCATATCAAGTGGTTGTTCTGGAAAACGCCTACATCAGGGTGGCGGTGCTGCCGGAAATCGGCGGCCGCGTTTTTGAGGCATACGATAAAGTCAATGATTATCATTTTCTTTACAGACAGCATGTGATCAAGCCGGCGCTCATCGGCTGCAATGGTTTATGGATGTCGGGCGGTATGGAGTTTAACTGGCCCTTCCACCATCGGCCCTCAACCTTCATGCCGGTTGATTACCACTTAGAGAAAAATGATGACGGGTCAGCGGTTGTCTGGCTTTCTGAACATGATCCGGCCGACCGCACCAAAGGCATGGTGGGCATCGCCTTGCGTCCGGACGCGGCTTATTTTGAAACACGGGTGCAGATCAGCAACCGCACACCCGTTGATCATCCGTTCATGTGGTGGGAAAACGCCGCTGTCAGTGTCCATGAAGACTATCAGCTTATTTTTCCGCCTGATGTCACCTGGGTGCACCATCATTATGATCGCAGCCATGCCACTTATCCGCGTGCGCAGGGGCAATACGGTGCGGAGTATCATGAATCGCCTGCCGATATCAGCTGGCATAAAAACACGCGCTTCG
>SLHU01000144.1 GCA_007135995.1 Clostridiales bacterium
TAAAGAAAACTGCTCATCACCTACATCATTATCAATTGTTTTGGGCACGCCTGTCACTACAACATCAAGGCCGCGCTCATGTGCCAGTTTTGAAACTTTATCGGCCGTATCCATGGAATCATTGCCGCCGATATAAAAAAACCAGCCAATATCATGAGCCTGAAGCACATCGACAATTCTGGCAAAATCTTCACTGCGATCGGACGTGAGCTTGTAACGGCAGGTACCAATCGCGCCTGACGCAGGCGTATGCCGGAGTCTTGCCAGCTCAAGGGGGTCCTGCAGATCAAGGTCAATCAGCTGCTCATGCAAAATACCTTCCACACCATGCCAGGCAGCATAGACACCGCTGATCGAATCTGGATATTCTCTGCTGCGCTCTATCACACCTGCCAGGGAAGCGTTGATAACAGGTGACGGGCCGCCGCCCAATGCGACTAAGGCTTTTCTAGCTTTCATAATCTTCGGTCTCCTTACTTTGATTCTGCCTTTAATCATATGAGAAAAAAGACGATTTGTGAAGCAGCGATCACGCTGCATCCTGATCCGTCGTCAAAATCCATCAGGCAGCTGGCATGTATCAGCCAGATGGTCAATCAGCTGGTCAAGGCCTTTCATCGAGTACCATTTAGAACCATCTGCGTCTTTCACACACAGCTTGCTCTGAGGCACCTGATCAATCTGACAATGCCGCTGCAGCCAGTCAATCACATGCAGATGCGGGCAGGCTGTTCTGGCGTGACAGACGGGTTTTTCGTTTTTCCGCACGGCGCGAATCAATGCGTCTGTTTTATGCGCCACATCTTCTCCGCCTTGTGTCAGGCCATAGTCAATCACCTCACTAGCACCGCCGGCAAGCTTGCCGAAACGCTCACCTGTCAGCCTGGCGCCTTCTATATAAAGCCGGCCTTCACTAAACTTCATTTCAATCCGGGGGGGTCTTTCTTTCTCTGCCAGATGCGAAGCGATCATGATCATTTCTGCCGGTTTATGACCTGAAATATTTTTTTTCATTTTAACAAAAGCCGTGTCATAATTTTCAATGGGCTGCCCGCGCCAGAGTCTGCCTTCGATCTGGTCGGGCATCGCCGCTTCGTCAAGTGTCTGACCCAGGAAAAAAAGCATGTTATGCAGATAATGCGAAGTCGCGTTGCTGATGACACTGTCGTAAACTGGCAGACCCGCGCTGTCCTTCAGACGTCCGGCCCAGCTGTTGCGCTGATAATATGCCAGACTGCGCGGCCAGTGCACGATCGTCTTGAATGTTTCCGGTGTACCGTAAAGACCGTTCATCACATCATTTTTCGCTGCCAGAATGACAGGATGAAAAGACCATTGAAAACCCACCGCTACATGCAGTCCCGTTTGCTCAGACAATCGGACGATTTTTTCTCCCTGATCCAATGTCGCGCAAAGCGGCTTCTCGCACAGTACCTGAGCCCCATGTGCCAGAGCTGCTGTTACCTGAGCTGCATGATACTGGATGGGACTTGCGATAATCACCGCATCGGCGTGAATCTGGTCCAGACAAGTCGCCAGGTCGCTATAGCAGGGAACATGCCTGATTTTCTGCCAGACAGGACTTTTTTGTGCGATTGGATCTGCGATGGCGACCAGCTGAATATCATCCTGCCGGCGCGCTAATAAATGTTCAACATAGTGCACGCCATAACCACCGGCACCGGCCAAAACGATCTTAACCTGTTTTTTGTTTTTTTCGTTCATCATGTATGTCTCCTCTGACTTGATTGATATGGGTGCCTGATCATTGATTAAGCTGACGAAAAGCCCGCCAGACATTTTCAAAAACATCATCAGGCTTAGGCAGTTTCCTTACCGGCCGCCACTGGATGCTGATATTGAACTGATCGTCTGTGTCACTGAGACGCAAAAAGCATTCCTGTATCTGGTCTTTTCTGTCAAGATCCAGCGGCCGGCTGCGAAAATAATCCGGCATCGCCGCACCAGGCAAAACGCCGTTTTGATCCAGGCAAAGAAAAGAACCGCGGCTGCCGCCTCCGGTTTCCAGATAATCGAGCATCGCTGACAGATAAACCTTTTCGGTGATCAGCAGATCGCGGCATCTGCACAGGTCCGGCAGCAAAGATAACTGATTAATGATCACTGGCTGTCGGATGCCGGCCAGGTCAGCATGGTTTTGACACAAAGTCTGACGCAGACCCTTTACAGAACGAAAGGGCCCGCCATGACGGCTCATTCTTGCCTGAGCCTGTCTGATGATCCGTTTGACATCATATACGGCGTTTGCCTGAGCGGATGACTGGTCATTTTTCACTGCGTCTTTTTGTGAAGCATTTTTTTGCGCTTTGTCTTTTTGTTCACAAGCTGCAGCCGATTGCTGCAGCCAGCTAATCAGGCTGGCTGCCTGTCGTCTGCTGGCGTCCGGCAGCGCAGCGGCTGCATCATCAAGTGACTGATGCTGAAAGACATTCACCTGATCTTTGTCTTGAATCTTATTTTTCAGGCTGATCGCTTCAGCAGCGCGCTGGGCACCTGCCTGACCACTGTTAAGCGCACTGCCTCCCGGCCGGTAAATACCATGACTGCCATTTGCCTCTCCTGCTGGATAAAACCCTGAAAGATTGCTCTCCCAGTTCTGGTCACCTGACAGTCCGCCATTATGGTGCTGCGCACAGAGCTTGATTTCTAAAGCTTGAGCCGACAGATCAATCCCATGGCTGGCATAAAAATCGATGGCAGGCTGATTTAAATGGCGCAGTCGTTCAATTGGCAGCTTCTGATCAGCACCTGCCCGTTTCAGATAACTGGCAGTCTCAGCATCAAGCGCAGCAAAATCAATCGGCTGACCGGACGGATTTTCTCTAAAATCAATAAAAACGCGGCGCCCTTTCAGAACTGTTTCCTGATAAACCAGCATGTCAATAATAGAAGAACCGTCTATTTTCCTGATATCAAACGGCCACTCATAACCTTTTCTGAAGATAGCAGCAAGCCGATCCTTTCGGTCCGGCAGATCACGGTCAAGAAAATCGCAAAGATCCGACCCGTCCGGACGAGCGGAAACATAGCGCGGCAGGACCTGCTGAAAGCTTCCGGAAACATTCCAGCGAGGTTTAACTGAAGCCAGACCATACTGCCATTCCGTTGCGTTTTTAACTGCCGCACCTGCCTCAAGGGCCA
>SLHU01000139.1 GCA_007135995.1 Clostridiales bacterium
ACGCGAGTGTAAAACAAACGGTGCCAGGCACGTAAAACAAACGGTGCCAGGCACGGGATCTGGAGATAAAAAAAGACTTCCCGGAGGAAGTCTTTTAAGCACATGTTTGGGTTGATGAGATTAGTCTTTTTTGATTTTGTCGAGTTCGGGTTCTTTTTCTTCTGGCAGGACCAGGTTCAGGATAATACCGGTGAGCGCGGCCAGAGCCATACCTGAGATGGTTGTAAATTCTGTGATCTGGAAGGCTGCTCCGCCAAGGCCGAGAACGAGCATGACAGCCGCGATGATCACATTTCTTGTTTGTGAAAAGTCAACGCGCGCATCGCTGATGACGCGAAGGCCGTTTGCCGCAATGAACCCGAACAGGATGATGCTGATACCACCCATAACCGGAACGGGGATGGCTGAGATGAGATCTTTTACTGGTTTGAGGAAGGCGAGTAAAAGTGCGATCACAGCTGCTCCGCCTGTGACATAGACAGAACCAACCCGGGTCAGACCAACAACACCTGTGTTCTCGCCGTAGGTTGTGTTGGCGGGGCCGCCGATCATGCCGGCAACGAAGGTTGCGGCGCCGTCACCCATGATGGTGCGGTCAAGGCCGGGATCCTGCAGGAAATCACGGCCGCATATTTTACCTAAAACGGTATGGTCACCAATATGCTCGGCAATGGTGACAAAAGCCAACGGCAGCATGGCCAGGGCAGCGCTGAAATCAAGCCCGTAAAACACGAAAGGTCCGGTGTTCTGAACACCGCTTCCGAATGGCAGCATGATTTTGGGTGCTTCAATGATATTACCTGCCGCGATATCGCGGCCGATCGCCGCCAGGTTGGATGTTACCATGGTGTCACCGCCGATGTTGAAGATCAGGTCGATGATAATTGCAGCTGCGAAACCAATGCCGATACCAGAGATGATCGGAACGATTTTGAAAAACCCTTTTGCATGTACAGCGATCAGGGCTGTTGACAGCAGGGCAATCAATGCGACAGCAACATGCTGGAAATTCATCGTACCGCCTTCAGCAGGCATAAAACCAGCCATGCCGACCGCGACGCCTGCCAGACCAAGGCCGATAACCGCGATCATCGGACCGACAACAATCGGCGGCAGTATTTTTTTCAGCCACTCTTTACCTACAAAGCGAATGATCAGCGAGACAACCATGTAAGTCAGACCAATGACCATCAGGCCTGTGGCTGCAGCGGCAAATCTTGCTTCTGACTGGAAATTAGGGTCATCAGCGGCCAGACCCAGTGCCGCGATGATCGCTGTGATATAGGCAAATGAGCTGCCCAGATACACAGGTACTTTCGCGCGAGTGGCTATGATATAAAGCAGTGTGCCGATACCGGATGCCAGCAAGGATGTGTTAATGGGCAGACCGGTCAGGATTGGAACCAGTACAGTTGCGCCGAACATGGCAAAGACATGCTGAAAGCTTAGCAGTGCCCCCCGGCCTATTCCTGGTTTCTCGCGGATGTCAATGAGCAGATTTGATTTTTCCATGCGTTTCCCTCCTATAACATGAGAAAAGCTTTCTGATCTGTGTGAATCAGAAAGCTTCATGTATATGCAAATCTGCTTATAGCAGCGCTGGCGGCGCATACCCAGATTAATCTCATATCATGTGGACTTTCTTGCCTCACAGGACCAGATTAAAGTCTCATCTTTTAAGACTCTATCATAATATTTGCCAGACTGACAATAGTTTTCGCTTAAAATAAGAAAAAAATCTCTTTTGATGATGGACCATCTGAAGCCTATGGCCAGGTCGTATCAGCATCAAGCGGATAAATAGGCCGGGGTGTCTTTTCATAGGCGATTGTTTCCAGCAGTTCGTTGGTGTCGCCAGGTGTCAGCGCCAGCATCTGCCTGGCAGCGAACGTCTGGTATTCAGGACTCAGATAGCCGCTTTTGATCACCAGAATCTCATACCGGCTTAAATCAATGCCCATTCCGGCCAGCAGGGCCGGATCATGAATTCTTGCCTTGCAGCTGATGACCAAAACCGTGATGCCCTGTATGTCCAAAACGGCTGCCTGCGTCTGCTCATATCGGCCTAAACTGACAATGTCAGCCTGAACCGCCAGGGGCTTTGCGTCCGGTTGGTAAACGGCTTTTCCCAGCTGAAGATTGACCGTTGCCCCGATACCTGCCTGCCGGCAGATCTGAACCGCATCCGCGTCAACGATGGCAGCGTGCAGGGCGTTTTTCATGTTGAGGCGAATCATTTCAGCCAGGGCGATCGATAAATCTTCTGAAGCACCGGCTGTCGGGTTGTCGCCCGAGTCTCCGATGACAACTGGTTTATCGGGGCTTTTCATCGCGAGGTGCAAAGCCTTTGTCAGCGGATGGGCCTCGGTAGTGAAGCAAAACTGATCACGTACCTCCCAGAACCGCTTCGCCATTGCCAGGGCGACTTCTTTAGCTTTAGACTGATGTTTTCTTTTCGAACTGACAACAACACAGACCCCGCTGTGCGGAGAATCTGCCCAGGGAAAGCCCAGCGTATAATCAGCTGCCAGAATCGCCTCGTCTTGCTCGCATTGAATGGCGAAGGAGATCAGGTCACGCATGGGCGGATGAACTGATTCAGACTGCTCGCCTGCCAGAAGCATCGGCAGGCGAACGCGTTCGACCAGTGTATCGAGTTTTTCCTGGATAATCATGTGAAGAAGCCGTGCGGCTCTTTCGCCTGTCTCATATTCATCAGTATGGGGCGCAGTGCGAAAAACAGTCAAACCGTCGGACATCGATGTCATCTCGGAAGTGACGGTCGCATGCATATCCAGCGCGCAGACGATGGGTATTTTGTATCCGAACTGCTCACGAAGCTGCTTTAACAAGGCCCCCTCCGGATCGGCCATATATTCAGTATGCATTGATCCGTGCAGGGCCAGGCAGATTCCGTCAACCGGCCAGGCCGCTTTTATTCCTTCGATCATCGTCCGCGTCATCGTCTCAAACGCTTTTTGCTCAATCAGTCCGGAAGGAATCCCCCTGGCAAATAACGTGGGGACGATGTCTGCGTGTTGCTGCCTGAAATAGTTTAGAATGCCGCCGGCCAGCTTTTTCATCCAGTATGGATCTGCAAAGACTTGATCTTTTGCAATGTTAAAGTGGTTATATGGCGTTTTATGCGCTG
>SLHU01000138.1 GCA_007135995.1 Clostridiales bacterium
TGGTATCGCTTTGTTGCCGCCTCTTCCCCTATTGTATTTTTTTCTGGCTATCACCGGTCTTGGCTGGGGCACTTCTAATAATCTGATTAACTTTCTTGTCACTGAAGCAACAAACGGTGACAGCGGAAAAATCACACTTATTCATACTTGTTTTTCAATTGGTGCGTTTGCCGGACCACTTATGGTTGGCTTTTCTGTAGCAATCGGAATCGGCTGGCGTTTGCCAGTTGGTGCAGTCGCGATCATGGCGCTTTTACTTTTACCTTTGATTCTGCTAATGCCGCTGCATGAGCCGGCAAGCATGAATCAGACAAACAAGACAAAACAGCCATTACATTTCTTTAAGCAGTGGCGATACTACTTGTTCATGTTCATGCTTTTTTTCTATGTTGGTGTCGAAATCGGTTTTTCTAGCTGGCTCGTCACCTATCTGACCACATGGCGTTCATTCACAGAAAGCCATGCTCAAAGCTATTTGTCACTGCTCTGGATCTCCATGATTGTCGGTCGAATCACCATATCACTACTTGGCTCAAAAGTAAAAAAAGCACCTTTCTTGCTGATTGAGTCAACAGGCATGGTTGTTTCAGCCATTTTACTTATTATTGGCAGACAGCCTGTCATACTAGCTGTTGCCGTTGTTCTTCTTGGTCTTTCTTTTTCAGCTTTTTACGGTATGGTAGTTGCAAATGCCAATTTCCTTGTTAAAATATCAAGTCTGGCCAGCGGTATTATGTTTTCAATGGGTGGTCTTGGCTCTTCAACCCTGCCTTATCTAGCCGGTTTTTTCTCTGAAAGAAATGGTATTGTCTATGGATTATGGTCTTTGACGGCAGCTGCAGGTATTCTGGTTATTCTAACTGTTATCAATGTTGCCGACTCAAGAATATCTCAGAAATAAATCACAAGAGGTGTCAGCTTTATCCGAGCTTGCTGCTGCTTGATGTATAGTTCGATCACTTCTATAGCTCAGACGCACGCCATAACTAAGCCTCGTTTATAATTAATCAAAGCGCGATGCCTGCCAGCTGCTGAGCACTTTTCGTGCAAAACTCCTTGCACCATCAGTCGCGGTCTTTGTTTGAAATGACCGCAGATCATCTTCATCACGGACAGCATACATGCATAGTAAACACTGCTTCAGCGTACAATATTTTTCGCGTGATTACACCTCTTTTTCAAAAAGAACTACACTTTGCATCTTTTTTTAGATTCATCTCTCTTTCGGCTTGCATTTTTGCGTACAAAAATACGCTTAATGGTTTTGAGTCACATCTTTTTTGCGCCAGCGGTGTAAAACGCTCGTGTGGACTCCCATGCTTGATACCGCAGATTTTTGTCGGCTGGCTGAGACAATGATATAAAACGAACATAAGTTTGACATTGTAATTGTTTCATGATATTCTGATTTCAGGACAGTTGCTGCCTTGTTATCCTGCCGGCAGCTGACGCGAATGAAGCGCGATCAGCGCGGGTCAGGACAGGAAAGAATGGGACAGGTAATTAAGCTGTGGATATTATGGATAAATTATCAATACTGGGTGAGTCTGCCCGATATGATGTGTCATGTTCCAGCAGCGGTTCTCAGCGGGCCGGCAAAGGCGGCATTGGCAGCACCTGTGCGAGCGGCATCTGCCATACCTGGACGGCAGATGGACGCTGTGTCTCTTTGCTGAAAGTCCTGCAGACGAATGAGTGTATCTATGATTGTGTTTATTGTGCCAACAGGCGATCCAACGATATCTCCAGAACCAGATTTTTACCGGCTGAACTGGCTGAACTGACAATCGCTTTCTACAGAAGAAACTATATAGAAGGGTTATTTCTCAGTTCGGGTGTCTGGAAAAGTCCTGATGATACCGTTGAACAGATGCTGGAAACACTCCGGCTGCTTCGTCATCAGCATCGCTTCAACGGCTATGTGCATGTAAAGGCGATTCCCGGCTGCTCTGAACCGCTTCTGGAACAGTTGGGTCTGCTCGCTGACAGAGTCAGTGTCAATATTGAGCAGTGTACAAAATCATCACTTGAAACACTTGCGCCTCAGAAACGTTTTCAGCATATTTTCACACCCATGCGTTATCTGAGCAGCCGGCTGGCTGAAAACCGTGAGGAACGGGTCAAGTACAGACACGCGCCCTCTTTTTCACCGGCAGGTCAGAGCACCCAGCTGATGATCGGGGCAAGTCCGGAACCGGATCATCTCATTTTGCGCGCGGCCGAAAAGCTGTATCAGGATTATCAGCTTAAACGTGTCTACTACTCCGCTTATATGCCCGTCAATCAGGACCAGCGGCTGCCGGCGATTTCCGCGCCGCCTCCTTTACTGCGTGAACATCGTCTTTATCAGGCAGACTGGCTGCTTCGTTTTTACCGGTTCACGAGCAAAGAGCTGCTCGACAGTCGTCAGATGAACCTTGATCTGGAGATAGACCCGAAAGCTGCCTGGGCACTGCGGCATCTGGATCAGTTCCCGGTCGAAATCAACAAGGCAGATTTTGATATGCTTTTGCGTGTGCCCGGCATCGGAATCAGATCTGCTCAGAAAATCGTCGCCTCCCGGCGTCACCATCAACTCAGTCTGGAAGATCTGAAAACCATGCGAATACCAATGAAGCGAACTGCATGGTTCGTTACCTGCAAGGGGAAATATGGCGGGCCTTATTTCCCGTCACCGGAGGCTTTGCGAATGCTGCTCGCAGACAAAGCCGGGCAGCAGCGCCAGATGCCGACACAGATCAGTCTGGACTTGCTTGATCAGAACAGCGCTTTCTCGCTGCAGAAAGCACAGGGATTAAGCCGGTTGTAACGGGTTATTTTGTATATAACTAAAAAGTCAAAAGGAGCAACAAACCCATGCTGGTCAGATTCGATCACAGTTATGAAGGGCTGCTGAGCGCAGCTGCTTATTGTTACAGACGAAAGCTGGATCCGGATGACCTGCTTTCAAGCCTCGATCCGCCGAGTTTGCTGACTGCCGTGCGTGTCAGTGAGGAAGAAAACATTGTCGCACTGTTTCGTAAACACCTGTGCAGTCTGATGGCTCCGGCAGCGGCAGAGGCGGTGCTTGATGACTGCCGCGATGCCTGGTATGCCGAATCAACAGGCATGCCCTATAAAATCATGCAGTATATCAAGCAGGCGATACA
>SLHU01000278.1 GCA_007135995.1 Clostridiales bacterium
CCGGATGCCAGGATAACGATCGACCCCAATGGCGCGTGGTCCCTGCGCGAGGCCATCGCGCTGTGCAGTGATAAGCAAAGTATTCTGGCCTACTGTGAAGATCCCTGCGGTGCTGAAGGCGACTATTCCGGCCGGGAAATTCTGGCTGAATTTCGCAAAGCGACACATCTGCCGACTGCGACGAACATGATCGCGACAGACTGGCGCCAGATGAGTCATGCGATTGCCCTGCATGCGATCGATATTCCCCTGGCTGATCCGCATTTCTGGACGATGGAAGGTTCCGTCAGGGTCGGCCAGATGTGCGCTGAGTTCGGACTGGTATGGGGATCACATTCAAACAATCATTTTGATGTGTCTCTGGCAATGTGTGTCCAGACAGCAGCAGCTGTCCCTGGTCAGGTTACCGCGATCGACACGCACTGGATATGGCAGGAGGGCATTGAACGCCTGACAAAAAAACCGCTGTCCATTGAACAGGGTATGATCGCATTGCCGGACCAGCCGGGTCTGGGGATCGAAATTGACCGACAGCAAGTGGAGGCAGCTCACCAGCTGTATCTCCAGAACTGCCTTGGAGGCCGGGACGACAGTATGGGTATGCAGTATCTGATCCCCGGCTGGCAGTTTGACCGGAAAAAGCCCTGCCTAGTCCGGTAATGCAGCAGCGGCTGGTGAACCCTCCCCGCCAAAACCGGTGGTTTAGAAGGGGATTGCGCACGATTGTTTTGTTTAAATAACCAATTAACACGGCATCTGTCAGCAGCAAGAAGCTAGAGACAGATATTCGAAGGAGGCAGATATGAGTCAGCATTCATTTATTCCCGGGGGTGTTATTCCGCCGGTCGTCACCCCTCTGACAGGGGATGAGAAAATCAATGCGCCGGCGCTGCGCAAACTGCTCGATTTTTTGATCAGCGAAGGTGTCCACGGGGTGTTTCCAGTCGGTACCACGGGTGAGTTTTACGCGCTCTCAGAATCTGAATACCGGACCATTCTGGAAACTGCCGCAGACCAGGTGCGCGGGCGTGTTCCAGTATATGCCGGGGTGAACCATATCACTACCAGGGGCGCCATATCACTGGTCAAGATCGCCCAGGCAAGCCAGGCTGATGCGCTTTCCGTGCTGACGCCAATGTTCATCTCTCCTTCTCAGGACGAGTTGTATGAGCATTATGTCCGCATTGCGGCAGAAACAGATCTGCCGATCATCTTATACAACAATCGGCCGAAAACCGGTGTGGATATCAAACCTGAGACAGCCGCACGGCTGGCTGAAATCCCCAATATTGTTGGTATCAAAGACAGTACTGGTGATCTGACCAACACCGAGGAATATATCCGGCTGACGCGGGATCAGGATTTTCACGTGCTGATGGGACGGGATACTCTGATATATGCGTCGCTGTGCTACGGTGCTGCCGGAGCGATCGCTGCTTGTGCCAATATCGCGCCGCGCCTTTGCGCCGATATCTACAACCGGTTTATGGCCGGTGATCATGAACAGGCCAGGAAACTGCAATATAAAATCGCGCCGCTGCGAATTGCCTTTACGATCGGCACCTTTCCGGCAGTGATCAAGGCTGGCCTTTCCCTGCTGGATATAGATGCCGGTCCTTGTTTTGCTCCGATTCGCTCATTAGGCAAAGAAGAAGTGGCAAAACTGCGCAAAATCATGCAGGACAGTGGTTTAATCTAAGATTATCTCGTCTGTGATGCATTCCCTGAACAGTCATTTATGGTTATAATTTAACAAAGCATACCAGACAGTGAATCTTGATTATTTTACACCAGAACCAATACTGACCTGATTAAGCTGACGCCGCTGTTTTCAGTCATTCAAGTGGAGAGCTCCACTGAGAACCGTATTTGATGAGGCAGCTTTCTGCTGCCTGGCGGCCCTTAACGGCCACAACTGTATTGTACTAGGAGATGAATATGTTCCAGTTTCCAAAAGGCCTTTATGCGGATGTGCGTATTGAAAATATTTTCGAAACGAGAATTTCTTTTAAAAATTTAGAACTGCAGGAGCAAAAAATAAGGAACAACAAAGGTGCTTTTGTGCGCGTATTCGACGGCGAAAAATGGTTTTATTCCGCGCTGACTGACATCAGCAAGATTCAAGAGGAAATTGACGGTCTTTGCCAGCTGGCGGTGCCCAAGGAAGATATTTTAGAGCACCCCGTTGTAAACGCGTTTGAAGTACATGAAGAAACCCTGCTTCAGTACGAAACAGACAGTATTACGGATGTGACGGCAGATGAGAAGCGTCAATTGCTTTTTGGCTTCCTGAAAGAAATAAACGCGCCGGAAATTGTAAACCACAACTCATTTTATGTAGATCAGAAAACTATCAAGCACATCATGACATCTAAAGGTTCAATCATCACCTTCGACAAGCAAACTTGCGGGATTCAGATCAGATACGATTTGGCTATTGGTGATAATAAGGACAAATGTGCGGTCTCAAAGGGTGCTGTTTTATTTGATGAACTAAAAAGCATCGGCGGATTATTGGCTGCGGATCGCGATAAATCGATTGCCTTTGTCAGAGACGGTGTACCCGTGAAACCTGGTGTTTATCCAGTTCTCTTCAGCCCTGAAGCTGCGGGGGTTTTCACTCATGAAAGCTTTGGCCACAAAAGCGAATCTGACTTTATGGTGGGCGATGAGACCATGAAAAAAGAATGGGCACTTGGAAAAACCGTTGGGCCGGGTCTGCTCAGCATTATTGATGACGGTACGATCACGGGCAATGGCTATGTGCCTTTTGATGATGAAGGAACCAAAGGAAGGAAAAACTATATCATCACAGAAGGCAAGCTTACCGGGCGCCTTCACTCAACATCAACCAGCGCTGTTTTAGAAGAAGCGCTGACAGGCAACGCAAGAGCCATAAACTTCGAGTTTGAGCCCATTGTCAGGATGACCACCACCTATATTGAAAAGGGACATACCCCGCTCAAGGATATTATCTCAGGCATTGAATATGGTATTTATGTTGATACCATCAAGCATGGTTCTGGCATGTCCACGTTTACCATCGCGCCTGCCCGTGCCTATGAAATTATCAACGGTGAAATAAAAAATCCGGTTAAAGTTTCCGTTGTAACAGGTAATGTCTTTGAAACGCTTGGTGAGGTAG
>SLHU01000243.1 GCA_007135995.1 Clostridiales bacterium
TTCCACTTGAATAACAGAATCATCTAAGATATTCTGACATACGAGTGAATCAGATGCAAGACATAGATTGAATTCTTAATCAATGTGAAACTGACTCAATGAAACAGGCTCAGTTCATGTGAGCCTTGACCATTTTCAGACAAGTTTTATGAGCGCGGCTGCCAGGCTGAGACTGAGGTCTTTAGATTTAGTGCTGCAGCTGCCTGTCAATCATCGCTTTCAGATCGTCCTTCATCGCGTCAGAAAACCCGATTGTCTGATCAACCACCTCGCCGTCCACCATCACGACAAACAAGGGGATGGACTGGACACCAAACTGCCTGGCCAGCGCCTGAGCTTCATCAACATTAATTTTCACGATATGAGCTGTTCCGTCATACTGTTCGGATAATGAATCAACAAACGGAGCCGCTGTCCGGCATGGCGGGCACCATTCTGCCCAGAAATCAATAAATACAGGCTTATCTGTCTGAGCCGCATATGCTGTAAAGTCAGCAATTTCACGCGCTGTAACCTGCCCATTTGCATATACGAGTTCTACAACCGGGGCATCACTGCTGACTGTATTTTCCTCGGCCTGAGCGCGGCCGGTCTGGATAAGAAAAATGGCTGCAGCAGCCAGTATAAGCAGCACAATAAGGCCTGCCGGCCAGAGTATCTTTCTTTTAACTGTCATAATATCCTCCTGAATACAGCATCCGTTTTATTAACGCTGTCTGGCTCCTATATGATCAGCGCTCTGATCAAAAGAAATCAGAAACTGACCGCGCCTTTATGATTGTTCACAACCTGCCAAAGCACGAGTCGTGAAAGGGACTGATTCAACTCTAACAGCTGACTGGCGATTTTACTGTAATACAAGTCACAGAAAAGCGCTTTGCCGCTCATCTGCAGCAAAGCGCCTTTACGTGGTTATATGGCTGGCTGCCCTGATCAAGCTGCAAAAACCTGCACCCGGGCTTTCCGCGTATCGGCAGTCATCTATATTTTAAGCATCTGCATTCACTTGTAACGGCTGACAGCAGATTGACCGCATTGTGATCACTGGTTAATACGTGCGTTTTATTTTCTTTGATGTCGTTTTGTCAAACTCAGCAGAACGCAGTGTAAAAGTGCGAATATATTTATACGTTGCCAGTTCATGATTAACCGACTTGACTTCATCTGCGATCAGATTGCGAACAGCTTCTGACTCAGCGTCCACATCCCCCAACAATGCCTGTACAGCCTCCATGTCCGGGAAAATCTCTGCCGTTACAACTATATCACCATCATCTGTCTGCATACCCGATACGAGGCATTCCTGAATATAATCGCTTCGGTTCAGTAAAAACTCAATTTCCTCAGGAAAGATGTTCTTGCCATTCTTAGTGATAATAACATTTTTCTTGCGGCCTGTAATAATCACAAAACCCTCTTCGTTGATATATCCAAGATCGCCGGTATGAAAATAACCTTGCTCATCAATCGCCTCTCGTGTCGCTTCTTCGTTCTCGTAGTACCCCAGCATCACATTCGGACCTTTTCCGATTATCTCGCCAATACCATTTTCGTCCTGGTCAATTATTTTAATATCGACACCTGGCAATGGCAGACCGGCAGCGGCATTATCATAATCAACATCCCTGTTGAGTGCCAGAATCGGCGCGCACTCTGTCAGGCCATATCCTTGTACACAATGGAGACCCAGATCCTGCATGCCTGTCATGATCTTCGGATCTATCGAAGCACCGCCTGCAACCAGGATGCGCAGATGTCCGCCGAATGTTGTATGTACTTTGTCAAAAATCTTTCGTCTCTTATCAATGCCAAGCTTGCGCAGGAAACGTGTCAGCATCAGTCCAAAGCGGAATTTTTTCGCCATTTTCGGGTCGGCTGTCGCTGATTTTATAATGCGTTTATAGAAAAGCTCCAGCATCAGCGGCACAACAAGCATAATCGTCACTTTTGATTCCTGCATGTTTTTGGTGATATGACGCAGGCCTTCACAAACTGCAATCGTACAACCGCGGTAGACAGGACATAAGAAGCCGCAGGTACACTCATAAGTATGATGGAGCGGCAATACCGAAAGAAACACATCGTCACGGCCAATATAAAGCATTTTACACATCGCCATTAAATTGATGCAGATATTTTTCTGGGACAGCATCACCGCTTTTGAACGGGCCGTTGTTCCTGATGTAAAAAGCAGGATGCTCATCATCTCAGGATTGATCGCTGCATCAAGAAAGGACCGCTCCCCTTCTTTCAAGGCTTTTTCACCTTGTTCAAGCCAGTCCCATATATACACATCCGCTTCATTTTCCGGCTGGTCCATGCAGACCAGGTGCTGCAATGTATCCACTTGTCCGCGCACGGCATCGACAACTGACTGTTTGCTGCCGGAGAATACAAGTACTTGTGATTTTGAGCGGTTCAGCAAGCTGATAATCTCATTTTCCGGCAATTCTTTATCAAGCGGCACGATCACGCCGACGCCATTCACAGTTGAAAGATATGTCACATACCATTCATAACGCGTTTCAGCCAGTATCGCAATTTTTGCGTTGTCTATGCCAAGTGATTTAAGTTTTGTTCCCAAAGCATCTACATCCCGGCCAAACTGGGTATAACTGACAGGAAGATAATCACTGCCGGTCTGGTCGGGACTGACCCTGGCTGCTTTGCAATCTTTAACCAGAAAAGCAGGTTTTTCACCAAACTGCTGTACACTTTGTTTGAGCATGTCACGCAGATCATGGATTGGCTTGACATCATAGAGTGGTATATCTTTCATTGAATCCTCCTGATACTGATCAGTTCCCGGTCTATATCGAGATAAACAAGGTTGAAACCGGGAAGCTTTTTGATTTATCGCTGATTGTTTATCCAACTTAAATTAATTATAGCTGAAAGGCCCTTTGAAACCAACAAATAACCCGTTAAAATGGCAAAATATATTCTGATCCGTGGTATCTTCAACAGATCTGGTTTATAATATTTCAATCTGTGTACTAATTATATAACAGACGCGGAACCGGTTTACAGATGCATGCATTCACCATTTGAGTCAGACTTACAGACGAGCAGCAATCGTGATGCCGGAGGGTAACCGTTCGCCTGTGACCGCATCACACATTAAACAGGAGATTTTCATGGAA
>SLHU01000094.1 GCA_007135995.1 Clostridiales bacterium
TATGGTTGTCAGTCTGCCTGACAGGCCGTCAAAAATTGCCATGGGTTCCTCCTGTTAATAAAATAAGTGCGGCGTTTATGGTGACCGGGTTTCCGGTGTTGGTTTATCAGGACAGAGCAGCCGGTACATGAAAAGGAATTGCCGGCGGTCTGTACTGTTTTGATCTCATTTTAAAGCAAGTCTTCCAGCTCGGTCAGCTGCTGATATAATGTGTCTTTATCGTACTGCTCCATTGTCTGTTTCATTTCATCGAGTATGCGCCTGATCGATTCATGCCGTCTGGCAAGCCCCATCTTCGCTTCATAATCAGCCAGTGATTTAACGCCCTGACGGACTTTATCGTGAACTGCCTGTCGGCTGATCTGCAGATTCTGCGCGATCTCAGCCAGTGACAAATCGCAGTCAAAGTAAAGACCGAGAATATCACGGGTGCGCTCAGTGAGCAGCGGCCCATAAAAATCGAGCCATAAACAAACATCAGTATGGTCAGGCTGTCTTTTTTCATCACGCATACAACGCATGATAACAGATGGCATATGCGGTGTCAAGCACTAATGCTTTACACTTGTCCGATTCAAATGAGCACTCGCCTTTAATTATTTGGTTTCATAATGAACGTGCCTGCTTTTATATCCTTAAAGGCCTTGTTGAGTTCTTCCCTTGTATTCATTACGATCGGACCACCCCAGGCAATTGGTTCATGCAAAGGCTTTCCAGCAAAAAGTAAAAGTCTCATACCATTCTCTGATGCGCTGGCAACGATCTTGCTGCCCTGGCCAAACAAGAGCGCTCTTTTTTCGGACTGAAGATCATCACACTTTTCATCAAAATAACCTTCGCCTGAAACAATATAGACAAAGAGATTATCTTCAGGATCAGTGTCTAATGAAAAAGTCTGTCCGGCTTCGATGTCTATATCTAGAAACAGTGTTTTGACAAAGTCGCCGCTGACAGGGCCTTCTGTTTCTTTGTAGCGGCCCGACAATACACCAACGGTTGTCCCGGTTTCGCTGACTCTTGGCACATCATGAGCCCTGATATCACGATACTGCGGTGTGGTCATTTTATCTTTAGCCGGCAGATTCAGCCAAAGCTGTACGCCAAGCATCCGCGGTGACGGCTTGGGCATTTCCTGGTGTATAATGCCGCCGCCGGCAGTCATCCACTGGCAGCAGCCATTTTGTATATCTCCTTCATTACCCAGGCTGTCACCATGCTCAATCAGGCCTTCGATCAGATAGGTAACGGTCTCAATGCCGCGATGCGGATGCCATGGAAACCCTTTGATATAATCATCAGGACTCGTTGAATCGAACGCGTCCAACATCAGAAATGGATCAAACTCCTTAACAGTATCATGACCAATGACTCGTACAAGCTTAACGCCGGCTCCATCTTCCTGAGCAGTTCCTGTGACAACTTGTCTGACTTCACGTAGCATAATGCATCCTCCGTATCTCTTATAAGAGCAGTTCTTCCACCGATTTTCGGCTTTTGGGAAATTCTCTTTCCTGCAGTTTTTTGATCAGCTTGCTTTTGTCACCATACCGGCCGACAGCAACAACCGTTATAATCTCGTATAGATCAGATATATTGAAAAGTTCAATCGCCTTATCAGGATCAAAGCCGCCCATGGCATGCGTGATGATGCCGCGCTGCTGTGCTTCAAGGGCCAAAAATCCCCAGGCTGTACCTGTATCGAATTCATGCCATTCATTGATTTCGCCGCTGTCCGCAAATGTTTTTCTGGCTGCGATCAAGATCAGAACAGGTGCCTGGTTCGCCCATCGCTGGTTACTTGGCGACAGAACCTGGCGCATTTTTTCAAGTGTATCCGGTTCATCGGCGATCAGAAAGCGCCAAGGTTGTCCATTACGACAGGAAGGCGCAAAACTGGCAGCCTCCACCAGTGCCAAAATATCATCACGTGCAATCAATTCCTGACTGTAAGCCTGTGGAGACCAGCGCTTTTTTATGATGTCCATAATCTGATAACGAAACGTTCTTGGCATTTCAACTCCTTCTATTATGCTTCCGGCAATAACGACCTGACAAAAACCTGAGAATCAAAGTCTTCAAGATCATCTATTTTCTCACCTAATCCGGCCAGATAAATAGGCAAATTCGTTTCCTGAGCAACAGCTATCGCGACGCCGCCTTTAGCATTCCCATCGAGTTTTGTAATAACAAGGCCGGTTATTTCTGCTACTTCCTTAAAAGCCTTTGCCTGCATTACCGCGTTTTGACCTGTTGTCGCATCAATCACCAGTAAAGTTTCGCAGCGCGAACCTGGCGCTTCACGGCTGACTACTCTTCTGATTTTAGCCAGCTCATCCATCAGATTTTTCTTATTATGCAGTCTGCCTGCTGTATCGAGAATGACAACATCAGCTTTTCGGGATCTGGCTGACTGGATGGTGTCAAAAACAACTGCGGCAGGGTCGGAACCTGGCTGATGAGCAATCACTTGCGTACTGGTTCGTTCACCCCAGGCCTTCAGCTGGTCAATCGCCGCGGCACGGAACGTATCGGCTGCACCCAGCACTACCTTATGGCCTTCATTTTGCAGCCGGGCGCAAAGCTTGCCGGCGGTTGTTGTTTTGCCGGTGCCATTAACACCAACCAGAAGCAAAACGCTCAACTGGCCCTGATCAAGCTGCAGTGCTTTTTGTTCGCCCAGCAAATCAATCAAGCCTTGTTCCAGTGTTTTTAATACCGTTTCACGAGAAGCGTCACCCGTTTTCCGGATCTGTTCACGCACGGTATCCATGACTGCCATGGCAGCGTTTACACCCACATCGGCCTGGATCAGCAGCCCTTCCAGATCATCCAGCATGTCTTCGTCAAACACGCCCATATTAGCTGCGATCCGGTTAAAGCCATCTGCAACGAAATTACGAGTTTTTTGCATACCTGTTTTAAATTTATCTAATAAACCCATCTAGTCATCTCCATTTCATTCTATAATCAATATTTTAACCTAAGCATTGCCCCTTGTCATCTGACGTTATTCTGGTTCCGTCATTTTGTGACCCGTAAGGCCGGTGCCTGGCACCGAAATTAACAAAGCGTGCCTGGCACCAGAATTAACGAAGCGTGCCTGGCACCGAAATTAACGAAGCGTGCCTGGCACCGAAA
>SLHU01000106.1 GCA_007135995.1 Clostridiales bacterium
CATAAAAGCATGCTGACGGCTGGTCCTTCAATGTTCTGACCGCCATAATCGTCATCATAAATCCGTCTAAGATAACTGAGCATATCAATCAGCGGTCCAACGTTGCCGGTCAAATATTCTTTTATCGCCCACTTTATGGCATTGGAAATTGAAAGAGGAACCATCTGCGCCGATTGTGTCTGCAGCCGGTCCAGAAATACGATGTCATGCGGACTTTTTTCTTGACTGTAAGAGGTTGATTCGGCTTCCTGAACTTCTAAAGCTTCGCTGATTTTGATATAAGAGGACATCATGCTGAGCATAGACGCGAAGGCAAGGTCATGCGAAGTCGCAGCCTGCTCGATCACTTCCTGAACGGATAATCCCAGCCAGCCCTTGCTGTCCAGTGTCTGAGCCAGATCGGAACTGGCAGCTGCGGAGGGTTCACCGAAAACCATCGGGCTCTTCGTCAGCACCTCGCTGGTCAGCGCGTCTGGTGAAAGGTCAATTATAAGTTCGTGCTGTTCTTCTTCATACAAAAAGCTGTGTCTTGCTTCAGCCGGATCAAAGGAAGCATTACGGTCAACCAGAATAGCGATTGTCAAATCAGGGAAGACCCACTGGATAGGAATCAGGTTCTGATCAAAGACAATCATGGCGGCAAAGCTTTTATCCTGATTCTCAAGGACAAGATGGGTCAGTTCAAGTTCAGACTCAATACCGAAATAGTAACCAGTCGCATAATCGTCGCTTTCAATATAGAAAAGCAGATTATCGACGCCGGTGCCATCTCCCGTACGCAGCAGTGATGCGGCACCGTCAGGTCCTCTGACTCTGATATGAGCTGCTGCGAGGAAATGTATCCTGTTGATAATATTGACTGGCAGATCGGTAAACTGACCATACAGTGTAAACGACCCTTCCTGACTTGTATCTAAATCAGATAAATCCCACGAAACCGCGGCATCAAGAACCATGCCGCTCTCAAGTAATATTTCCATGCTTTCCGGCAGATCAGCAGCAGAAATTTCAGCGTTCTGATCGATTGAAAACGCTGCGGGCTCAACCGAGGCGATCACCGGAGGTTCTTTCAGCTGACGGATTCTGTCAGTCTCGGCCCATTCATCCCAGGAATCGTCGTAGCCGACATAGGTGATAAAGTACTCACCATTTTGTTCGTCGAGCAAAATGGCCGGATACCAGGCTGTGCCATATCGCACTTCAACCAGGCTGTTAATCTGAAAAAGCTGAGCATCAGCATCTGACTGTGTTGGCGCCGGGTCATCTGACTGTGTTGGCGCCGGATCATCTGACTTCTCGGTTTCTGATAAAACCGGCTCAGTTTTTTCCTGATCGTCATCCTGTCTTATCTGATCGGGCACATGTCCCGGTTCAGTTGGCAGCACCAGCCGCAGGCCAAGGTTGGGATATCTGGCAAAGAGGCTGGCCGCTCCGTCAGGAATCATAAAACTAATCATCTGAGTCTCCGCATCACGATAGTAGCACCCACCACGATGTGTAAAGAATTCATAGTCATGCATGAACTCAAAGACATTGCCGCTCATGTCGTATAAATTGAGTGCGTTGCCCCGAGATGGTTTTTGTCCGACCGGCCGCGTGTGAGTGGTCCGGTTGTTGCCTTCAGGACTGTTTGCGTTATACCAGGCCGCCGCCATTGTGGCTTCTTCATCGGTTACCGGGCCTGCAGCGCCGCTGGCATAGTTGCCTGGTGTCCAGTACAGACCGCTGTTTGCCGGATATTCTATCGCGTTATTGGATCGATCACTGCCCTGGTAACGCGCTGCCAGTTCCCATTCACTATTGGTCGGCAGGCGAAACCCCACACCTTGTCTTAACTGAAGATCAAACATAATGCGGGTGCCGCCGGCACGGTGTACCTCACCATCCAGCATATAAAGCGGTTCAAGATCCAGGTACTCAGACAGCGCATTGCACCATACAACAGCGTCAAACCAGTTTATTTGTGTAACAGGATGGTTTTTTGCTTCAGTTGGCGCTTGTCCTCTTTTCCCCAGCTGTCCCCCTTCCTGTCCCTTGTTGGAAAATGTATATCCATTGTCTTCAGCCCATTCCCGCACACTGTACCACAGCTCATAAGTCACTTCAGTTTCGCCAATCCAGAAAGGATCCTTGACGGCTGCTTCTATATCATTGTCAAAGCCTGCAGGGAAAGCAGCTGCCGGCGCATAGCGAAGCGTAAACTGAATATTTTCAACTTTATAGTGGATTGGATCACCTGGCGACAGACCGTCTTTTTGATTTCCGGAACATGCAATGAGCGGTAGTGTTAACACAGCAGCGAGCAATATGCAAAGCATTCGCCTGATTATCATAACGAACTCCTCCCATGACCTTGTAGTTTACCAGTGCAGACTGATAATGAAGCTCAAAGCGTTCATGATATGAGGTATCCGGTGCATCTGTTCCGAATCAGCTCAGATTTGCTATGATTCCGGAAATTGAGCATATGATATGAGGGTGTAATATGGAAAATAGTTATACCTACATGTTAGTGTGTGACGGTTCTCTTGTCAATTTATACGATGGATTTGGCAAAAACGACCGTGCGAAGGCGATTCTAAGCGCAGACAGGAAGAAAGCGATCACTGACTGGATTTTCTTTCAGTATTAATTCTCATTATATGCTGTTGTGATGGGGATGAACCTTCGCAGCATGTGAAGCACGCTTGCAGGCAAACATGAACAGAAATTCAAAAAATTGCTGTTTTTTGTGAAATTAAAGCCATCAGCACAGAGGACTGCCGTATAATATACTTGCGGACGGGTTTCAAAACGAATGCTGATCAAGGCATGGATCGCTTGCAGGAATCCAGCTGCATGTCATACACATATAAGCAGAAAGCACACCAGAAGCATCACACAAAAAAAGATGCTCAACAGAAGCATATGCATAATTTGGAAGGAACAGGTGATGTGATATGAACTCTAAAAAGCTCGTCCTGGATGCTATTAATCATAGGCAAACAACAAGCATACCAGTTGATTTTGACGGCACAGCCTGCTCAGGCATGCATGTCACATGTGTTGCTGCCCTTCGAGACTATTACGGTCTGGAAAAGCGTCTGGTAAAAGTTCATGAACCCTTCCAGATGCTGGGCCATATAGATGAGGATC
>SLHU01000053.1 GCA_007135995.1 Clostridiales bacterium
GGCATCACAGTGATGGGTTTGACTGCGGCATTGATTCTGGCTGTATTTTTCCCGGTCAAATTTTTTGAACCTGTTGTCTTCTCCGTCCTGCTTTATATCGCGACCACGGGTCTTCTGGTGTACGTTCGCCTTTTTGGCGTTGTGATTAATAATGCCCGCCGCTGGGTCAATATCGGGATTATGTTCCAGCCGTCAGAACTGAGCAAGCTGTCAATTGTATTTTGCTTTGCCGGTTATACTGCCTGGATTAGAAGACAGCGCCGTAACGGCCGTCTTCATTTCCGTTCAGGCATTGTCCAGTTTTTCGCGGACGGATGGATTGATATTCTTCTGCCAGGCATGGCAATGCTGGTCTGGATTATCCTTGTTGCGCTTCAGCCGCATCTTTCAGGTGCCCTGATTTTGGGGTTTGTCGGCCTGACGGTATTTCTGATCGCCGGTCTGCCGCTGCGTTCATGGGCCAGTGCCGTCACACAGATTCTGGTTGTTCTGCTCATCATTCTCGTGGTTTTCAGCTGGCTGCTTCCGATGCTGCCGGTGGGTGAATGGCAAGCTTCGCTGGAGCAGAACTTCGCGCATGTCACGCGCAGGCTGGATACGTTTTCTAATCCTGAAGATGCCGACAGTGATGCGACTTATCAGATAGACCAGTCAATCATCGCGATAGGTTCAGGCGGCATGAGCGGCCTCGGGCTGGGTGAAGGACGCCAGAAATACAATTATCTGCCTGAAGCACATAACGACTTTGTCTTCGCGATTATCGGCGAGGAACTTGGTTTTGTTGGTTCAGTAGCGGTCATCTTGCTGTTTCTGTCTTTTATGTTTATCGGAATCGGCATTACGCTAAGAGCCAGCGCACCGTTCGCGGCCCTTCTGGCCGGCGGTTATACCATGCTGATTACCATCCAGGCATTATTGAACATTGGTGTCGCGACCCGCACACTGCCCCCGACAGGGATCTCTTTGCCCTTCTTCAGTTATGGCGGTACATCCAATCTGTTTTTCCTGCTGGCAATCGGGTTTATTCTGGCCGTATCAAAAAGCGGGCTTGAAAACAGACGAAACACATATGCACGGCCAAAAGTTCAGGCGCCGGTCCGGCCCAAAATCAGCAGTATCCGGCCAAAGCCGGTTCAGCGGCCTGATTCCCTTCAGAAAAAAGGATATTATTCTGATAAGGAGCGTGCGATCAGATGAGCCGGTTAAGTTTTTTGCTGGCTGGCGGCGGGACAAGCGGACACATTTATCCGGCCCTGGCAATCGCTGAACAGATTCAAAAAGATTACCCCGGTGCGAGGCTGTCATTTTGCGGGACATCGGGCGGACCGGAAAGTCAGCTGATCCCGGCAGCAGGATACCCTTTTTATCCGATATCGGCCCGCGGGTTTCCCTCCAGGCCTTCATTAGAACTAATACGAGCTTATCAGGCCTATGCTGCAGGCCGCCAGCAATGCCGTGACATTATTGACGATATTAAGCCGCATGCTGTCATTGGAACCGGCGGTTATGTTTGTGGTCCGGTGGCGGCAGCTGCCGCTGACAAGCATATTCCGCTGCTGCTGCATGAGCAAAATGCTTATCCGGGCAGAGCAAACCGGTTCATGGCCAGGCGCAGCCAGTGTGTTTGTATCAGTTTTAAGGAAGCCGCCGCCTGGTTTAAGACAAAAGCGCCGGTCATTGTAAGCGGAAATCCGGTGCGGTCCGTCTTTTTTAATCTTTCAAGTGAACAGGCAAGAAAACAACTCGGCTGGCCGCCCGGTCAGCGTGTGATTCTGGCGATGGGCGGCAGTCTTGGCGCCCGTTCCATTAACGAAGCGGTTTTGGAACTTGCTGCTGCTTTGTCAGATCCGCTGCGCCAACAATCATTCCCGGACGGTGATGTGCAGATTCATCTTGGCTGCGGCCGGCAGCACATGGAAGCAATATCCGAACGAGCCAAAGATCTGCCTTGTCTGACTGTATATGACTATATTGAAAACGTGCATCTTTTAATGGCTGCGGCTGACCTGGTGATCTGCCGTGCGGGTGCCGGTGCCTGCTTCGAGCTGGCCGCACTGGGTAAGCCTTCTATTCTGATTCCTTATCCATATGCCGCGGGCGATCACCAGACGGCAAATGCCAGAGCGCTGACAGAAGCCGGCGCTGCCGTTCTTTGCAGGGACAATGAACTGAACGGTACATGGCTTCTGAATCAGATTCAACGGCTGTTTCCTGATAAAAACAAAATGGACCAGATGGCGCTGGCCGCACTTAATCAGGCTAAGCCGCGGGCTGCTGCTGATATCTGCCGAAGGCTGTACAGCATTATGAAGCAGCCGGAGTAAAGTATGAAGCGATCGACCCGGTATTCAAATGCAAAACGCGTTCTGATTATCCTGATCAGCCTGTTGTCCCTGGCACTGGCTGTCTGGCAGCTGCCCTGGTTCAGGGTCCGGCAGATAGAACGCCCGCAGCTTCGGTCGATCACGGATGATGAACTGACTGCGGCCATTCAACCCTATAAAGGACAGCATCTTTTTTCTGGACTTGGCGGGAGTCTGGATCACTTGTTTCAGCTCAGGTACCGTAAAATGGAAGAGCAGCTTGCCGCTCAGTATCCTGTTATCGAGACTGTAAGCGCCAGTCTCAGATTTCCTTATGGCATCAGCCTGTCAATCGCAGAGCGTGTTGAAATTGCCTATGTTGCCATACCGGACGGCAGTGTTATGATTGACAAACAAGGTGTGGCAATGTTTATCTGGCCCAGGACACCGGCTGATATTCCTGTAATAGAAGGCATTCACGTTATGTCGCTGAGTTTAGGCCAGCCACTGAATGTTGATGTTCCTGACGCATTAAATAGTGCACTGACCCTGATGGGTGCTATAATTGATGCAGATAAAGATGAACGTCTCGATCTGAAGCTGTTGCCGCAGATCAGGCGGATTCGGCCGATTGGGGGCCGGCAGCTGTATCTTTCAGTAGAATTGCCCGGTACCGGTGAGATTCTCACTGTCCTGGCCAAAACGGGACATGAACAAGTTGAAGATATGGCGTGGCTGCGATTTGCGCTCGAGCAAAGCGTTCTGGAAAACCGCGACAAGGGTGTCCTTGACATGACGGGTGAAAGAATTACGTTCCGGCCGGACTGAC
>SLHU01000037.1 GCA_007135995.1 Clostridiales bacterium
ACATATAATCCGAATAAACGCACTTAATTATACAGTTTAAACGTTACACATAGTTGACGGGCGATTCATCTCTCCATTGAAATGGAGAGGATTCTCGCTTGTTTTTCCTAAAACCCGTTTATTATAATAATTTTTCAGAAAAAAAGAACAAAAAAAAAATGAGTCAACAGGAGTCTTTCCCTTCCACATACCACTGCTGACCGTCCATAAAAAGATACACCGGCTGCCCCTGAATACGGCAGGTATAGCGTATGCCGCTGCCGCCGACTTTCAGTGACGCGGCGCGCCTGATATCAAGAACGCGATCAACTTCAAAACAGCGCCCATCCTCCCAGTAAATCGTTTTTGGCGATAGTTCTCCCTGCGTATTAAACTCAGCAATCACTTTTACAAACACCTTACGTGCCACGTCTTCACCTTCTATACAAAACTTTTGTTCGTTTTTATTCTACAACGCGGCACTGATAAAATCAAGTGCACCAACTTAAAAAGATCGTGTTTTAAATTATAGTTTTTGCAGCCAACAGGATAGACTCCCAACACAAAAAACCCCGCGATGCGGGGTTTTCAAGTTTTAGCCATGCATTAACTCATATGTTTAGATCAAGATACACTGGGCCATTCACGGCTGAAACCGTAATCAAGCATCAGACACATGCGTCCTGGTTAAACCATGGTGAAGTCATCGATTCTACCTGCCTGTCCAACTCAGACTTTCGCGCCAGGACCAGACAGCAGTTTAAAACTTAGAATACGCTGTATGTAATCTAGACTGTAAAGATGACTGGCTTCATCAAAAGCGGCCACACAGGTACCGCATACTTCAAATCGCACTTTCAAGTCTTGGTTAACCGCATGGTTATACAGTCCAATCGCGTTTTGCAGCACACAAATATCTGTGGTCACACCGGCGATCTCAATCACATCATACTGCCGGACCATCCAGTCGATATCCGTCTGCTCGAGCATAAATGAGGTTTTTGTAATGGTTTCGAGCTCCATTTCAGCCAATTTTCCGTATAGCTGCCAGCCATCACTGTCTTCAGCGCAGTGCAAGGGAAAATTTTTACTTTCTGGTAAAGATTTCCAGTCAGAAGCGTCATGCGTATCTAATGTACAGAGCACATCCTGCCCGGCTTTCTGATAAGCCTTAATTCTCTTTACAATATTATCCTCAATCGCCTGTGCGTTCTCGCCTGCAGATAGTTCACCGCCGTCGGCGACAAAATCATTTTGATAGTCAATAATCAAGAGTAATTTTTTCATTTATTCGACCCCATCTCTATAATGATTTTCACTATAACTATTCTAACATGATACGGCAGTGATGGTAACCAAATTAATCATGAAGATATCGTATCAATTATGGCAAAAGAATGTCATTTTCACCTTTAAATAAACACATTTCATCAAAAATAAAGCCAATTTGGCCGCAAACGAGGTCAAATTAGCTTTAAACCCTATTCAGAACGGATGTTAAACTTTTATCAAAACCGGCAAAGAAAACCTCTTCTAAATATTTTATTTAGGTGGGGTCGTTGACTATCTGAGCCAGTCCGAAAACAGCAGTCTGCCTGCCAGCAGGCCCAGCAGCACAAAACCCAGATAGAACGCGATCGGTTTAACGACTCGCCAGATTTTTTCTTTCCGGGTCGGCGACTGGTGCTTGGCAGTCAGATTATGCTTTTGCTGTGATGTACGGTTTTGCGGTTTTCTTCTGCCGTCTCGTCGCTGCTTCGCGTTTGACTGGGCCGGCGTGGCTTTGAGTTTCGCTGTCAAGTTGGGATCAAGAATCTTTATACCAATAAGTGCCAGGTTATCTTCACCGCCCTGCTCCAGCACGCGGTCACGCAACATCCTAATCTGCTGGACAAAAGCCATAGGCATCTTCAGCACAGATCTGATCTGGTCTTCATTTAAATATTTAGATATGCCGTCTGTCATCATGAGCAGAATATCGCCTCGTTCCAGTAAGGTTCGGGTCAGGTTATCCTGGTCAGACAAGCCGTTTTGTCCGGGAATACCCAGATAACGGGTCAACTGCCGGCGATCCGACATTTGCGCGGTATGGTCCCGGGTGAGCCGGTGCAGCTTCTGATCGCGATATAAGAAGATTGGACTGTTTCCCAGACCAATGGTGTAGGCTGTATCTTTTTCCAGCAGCAGCATTGAAAAAGACGCGCCAATCTCAAGTCCCTGGTAATCCTGAAAAAGCTGGTCAATATTCCTATTTGCCTGGTCAACCAGATCGCGGGCGAACGTAACAAAATCGAAACGATTATTGAACCGGTTTGACTGCAGCAGTCTGTCCAGCGCTTGCATGGTGGTTTGCGCCGCCGCATCTCCCAAACCTTCGCCGCCCAGGCCGTCAGCGACAGCAAAACACTGCCTGCTTTCCTGACTGGCTGCCGACTGCTCATATTGCTCCCGGTCTTCTTCGTCCACATAATGATCGAGCAAGAATAGATTATCTTCATTAAGTGTCTTTACATGGCCTCTATGCAGACATGCAAGAGAAATTGTTTTAGCCAAATTGAGTCCTCCTGACCGCCTTAATCAACATCGCCCCAGATGAAATCATGCAGCGCCGGAATCTGGCGATTCCAGTCAACAATCATCATCCATGGATTTGATTGAATCGTATAAAAACCATCCTGCGGTACTCTGTATTCAACAACATGCCTGGCGACCGGCAAGCCGTTAAGGCCAACCCTGATCATGTCTGTATTGCGCATATTCGTCTCAAAAGAAGATAAACCACTATTGACAAAGGAAAGTAATGTGGCAGGACCGGCATCTGAAAATTGATCAATCATGGCGGTCATCACGGTACGCTGCCGGCTTGTGCGCATGGCGTCTGAATCGAGTGCCCGGATACGGGCCCAAGCAATGGCCTGATTACCATCAATTATCTGCCGGCCGGCAGTGGTTACATCGGGTGACTGGTCCGGATCGCCGATCAATCGCAGTTGACCCCTGAGATTCGAATTCAGATGGCTGATCTCTTCCTGGCTGATATCAATCTCAACCCCTCCAACAGCATCAACCAAACTGGCAGCGCTCCAGAAATCAAACATGGCAAATCGCTGAATGTCCAGGTCGAAAGAGTCATTAATGGTATTAATCA
>SLHU01000386.1 GCA_007135995.1 Clostridiales bacterium
AAAAACCAAGATGACCCCCGCCTGGTACTTCGAAAATCATACAGCTTCCCTGATCAAGGGCAATCTCAAACCCCAGCAAGCCGTGGTAAAATGATTTCGTTTCACTTAAGTTGTTTGTCGGATAAAACGCGATAAGTCCTTGCATCTTTATCTCCTTATATTTCAAATGTCAGGCCGGCGGTATCATCTAGAATCTTTTAATTAATTTTTTTTAATCTGTTTTACCGCTGCTTTGCTGCTGCCGGTCAGCGTGCGCTGAGCTGGTATATTTCGCCGGGCTTTGGAATAATGAAATGCCGCTGATATTGGTCGTCCAGTTGAGCCCTCAGTTCGTCTGGATAGCCTTGTGTCCAGAATGTGTTGTCAGCGTTTGACTGATAGGTGCCAAAATGCTGCGCAACGACCCATTTAGGCCTGATGGCGCTGATCATCTGGCAGGACGGTTTGATATGGGTATTATGCTCTGTCGGTGACACAAAGAGTACATCTGCAGACGGCATTTCAAGATGCTCCTGAAGCAGCACTGTGTCTCCCGGCTGATACATGCTGCAACCGCCGAGGGTAAAGGTGTAACCGCAGTCGTCAAGACTGGCGCCTTTGTAGACAGACTGGTACAGATGACCGTGCAGGGCTCTGACGGCTGAAAACTCAATGCCGGCATAGGTTTGTTTTTGTCCGGGTCTGATCATCAGGCGCCTGGACGCTGGTATGCCGATCTGGTCTGCTTTTTCCCGGCAGCTGTACGGCAGCATAAAGCAGCAGTCGGATGTCCGGATAAGTTCAGAAACGGTTGCAGCGCTGAAATGATCATCGTGCTCATGGGTGATCAGGAGCAGATCCAGTGCGGGTCCCAGCTCGGCCAGGGTTACTGGCGCTGGCGATACACGCAGTGAAAGATAAAAATCAAGATCAGTTGCCAGAACCAGGCTGCCATCACTCAGGATCCAGCCGTCATTGCCTGTCCAGAGGATGGCCGGCTGATGAGCCTGGGCGGCTGATTTTTTCAGTTGGCTGATCAGATTTCTTTCTGTCATCATACCCATCTTTGTGCTCCTTTAAACGTTACTGGCTGTTTGCCATATGGTGATCATCAGGTCTGCGCGGCAGGAATTCGCTATCGCCACGAAGAAGAGGCCGCCGCGCTGATTTCCGTTGATGGCTGATTGTCATGCATATTGTAAATGCCAGGGGCGGCATTTGTTTCTCAAATATTCAAAAGTCACGGACATCCGCTTTCATCAGGCGATGGGCCGCTGACGCTTCAAATGTCCAGCGTTTGTGTCGGCAGTCCCTCGTCAAGCGCGCTGGAGATCGCCTCGATCAGACCTTCATCATACCAGGGTGTTTTCACGCGGGTATAGCCCTCCGTATAGCGGGCAACATCAGTAAGGTCAGGATGGACTTTGATTACTTTACCGCTGGCACCATCATGGTCATGAACAATCGCAAGCTGTCCTTTTTTCGTCCGGTAGACAATCGCTTCGCCATGCTTTCCTGTGTGCTCAAGCAACCGTTCACCTTGAAATTCAATGTTGACCGGGTTTTCAGAGATCCATTCATTATCATCAACTGTGTATACTCTTATCTTGATGGTTTCCATATACATCGCCTCCTGCCGCGTGAACTATTTATATGTTAATCTTATCACAGATTCATAGAATCTCTCTTTCAACATGCAACGATATTAAACGTATATTGCATTGACACGCTGCTCATGCTTGGCAGCGACATTGGCTGTTCAATCTCAGGCGAAGTACATGATCGCATGCGGTATAATATAATATGATGAGACCAAAACACATTAACCAGTAAAGGAGATATTGATGAAAAAGACATATGTGCTCGTTGGAACCGGCGGCAGGTCACGCTTATATTATGAGGCCATAGCAGGCGATTTTAAGGACTGTTCACAGTTGCTGGCGATCTGTGACACTAATCAGACCCGGATGGACTACGCAAATAGAATTCTTCATGAGAAATTTAATTATCCTATACTGCCCAGTTATAAAAATAATCAGTTCGATGACATGATCAGAAAGCATCAGCCAGATATTGTTATTGTGACCTCGATCGACCGAACACATCATCATTACATTGTCCGGGCGATGGAGCTTGGCTGTGATGTGATCACAGAAAAACCTATGACCATCGATATTGAAAAACTGAAAATCATTTTTGATGCTATAGAAAGAACAGGGCGGAAACTGCGTGTCACATTTAACTATCGTTATGCGCCGCACAGTACAAAAATGCGTGAGTTGATTATGAAGGGAACAGTGGGAAATGTTCACTCCGTTCATTTCGAATGGTTATTGGACACACAGCATGGCGCGGATTATTTCAGACGCTGGCATCGTGACAAGAAAAACAGCGGAGGACTGCTGGTTCATAAATCGACCCATCACTTTGATCTGATCAATTTCTGGCTGGGCACGACGCCCGAACTTGTTTTCGCACAGGGAGCCTTGATGTTCTATGGGAAAGAAAATGCTGAAAAACGCGGCGAAGCCAGACCTTACTATAGAACGACAGGCGTAAAAGAGGCTGAAAAGGATCCTTTTGCGATCGATATGGAAAGCAGTGAAGGCCTGAATGACTTGTACTACAAGGCAGAACACGAAGACGGTTATCTGCGTGACCGCTGCGTTTTCGATGACGGGATTAGTATAGAGGACACCCTGTCTGTTCTGGTTCGTTACAAGAATAAAGCGATGCTCACCTACTCGCTGAACGCCTATATGCCCTGGGAAGGTTTCAGAGTGGCGATCAATGGTGACAAGGGCCGGATAGAGATGCTGGTTGTTGAATCCAGTTATGTTAATGCAGATGGCCAAAAAGATCATGAAGGCGTTGTGAAGTCAAAGACGATCAAGGTTTTTCCTATGTTCGGCAAGCCATATGACGTTGACATTAATGAAGCGGCAGGCGGCCATGGCGGGGGTGATCCCGTTTTGCTGAACGATCTGTTTGGCACTCCGGAGCCAGATCCGTTTGAACGGGCAGCGTCACATGTTGACGGCGCGATGTCAATCCTGACAGGGATCGCGGCTAATCAATCTATTCACTCTGAACTGCCTGTGAAAATTGATGAATTGATGATCTGATAAAGCTGCAGCGTGTTTT
>SLHU01000152.1 GCA_007135995.1 Clostridiales bacterium
TGATGTTGTCGGGACAATTTACGTTGAATCACTTGAGGAGGCACTTGACCGGCTAAGCAGAGAGGAGACTTTACTGACGCTTCTGATCCCGGCCGGATTTTATGAAGAGACCAGACTAGGGCTGGACCGGTCGGGCATGACTGTTTACTTTAATGAGAAAATGCCTGTTGAGGCAATGGTTTTCAGGCGCATGCTCAATCACGCCGCTGCCAGCGTTGTTGGCATACAATCTGCGATATACGCCTATCAGGACGCCATTATGCCCTTGTATGATGATCCGGCTGATGTCTGGATCCAGGCGGAAGCCGCCAGCGTTGACCTGGCCTTCAAGTTGGTCGCGAGAAAATCGATTCTCGATATCAAAGAAACCTCTCAGCTCAATGAAGTGGACTTTGTGGTCAGCGCGCTGAGTACTTTATTCGCGGCCATTACCAGTTTACTTGTTCTGATGCATATCCGTTATGAACGTCAGACCGGCCTTCACGAAAGGTTCCTTACCGCCAATGTATCCTTGCCGGCGATGACAGCTGCCAGGCAAGTTGTCTGGCTGATATGGCTGTCTGCCGGTCTTCTTCCTTTGCTGACAGTCCTGTCAGGCTTTTATCCGAACATGCGCTACGCGACGCTTTATGCCGCATTAGTTTTTGCCGGTCTCGCTTTTTCAGGCTGGATCATGGCCTTTGCCTACAGCACACAGCTGCATGAATCTCATATGCTGGCAGCCTGGCTGCTGATGCTGGTTCTGCTGCTGTGCGGCGGTTGTATTTATCCGCATGCTCTGCTGCCGGATATTCTGCAGCGAACCAGCTTTTTATCACCGGCGCGATGGAGTTTCCTGATTGTCTATAATGGGTTATCCGGGCATGCTGTTGACCGTGAACATCTTTTCTTCTTACTGATCCATACAGGTGTGTCTCAGGCGGCCGCGCTGGCCGCGCAGAAAAAGACTGTTCCCCTCCAAGTATAAACAGCCAGGCTGCTGATATCAAACAGATGATAAAAGAGGCATTCATATGCGATACTTGATTGTTTTTAAACTGAAAGCAATGGATATTCTGGCCATGAAAGCTCTGGTTGCCAGTCTCTTTTTGCTGCCTCTTTTATTTGGCTGGATTGCCGGTGCCGCGAATATCGCGAACGTAGCTCCGGACATCAGGCTCGCGCTCACTGACCGGGATCAGACGGATGCCAGCCAGGCACTAATTGATCGCCTGCTGCTGAATGGCTGGGACATAACCGTAACAGATGAGCAGGAAGCCGCCCGGAAGATGATCCGAAACCAGGCGGATGGTCTGGTAGTTATTGAAGCGGGATATGAACAGTCCTTAGCTGATCTTAGTGAAAGTCATGTCTCTTATGAGCCGGCAGAAGGGTCTTTGGTTACAACAGTTGTCAGAGAAGCGGTCGCAGCCGCTGTCTTGCCAGCACATGCCGAAGAAGTATTACTGCAGCGTGTTTATCAAAGATATGCGTATATTGGGGAAGTTGTTCCGGATGATCTGGATCAGTCTTTTAAATCAGCCATGTCTGAATATGGTGCCGGCAAAGCAAGCCTGAATATTGACTATATTGGCAGGATTCATACGGTGCCTGCGCTGACTTTTGTTATTTCCGATTACGCGATGGAAGTTTTCTTTCTCTCGATCTACGCTATATTAGGCGGTCTGACACTCGCAGGCGGCGGTTTTCGCCGGCGGCTTGCTTCAGTCAACGGCGGCCTGGCTGTTGACTATTTCTCTACACTGGCAGCCTTGTTTTCGCTTGGCGCTTTGCAGATTATACTGTATTCAACAGTTATGTCACTAGCCATGCGGACAGTTTTAAGGTTGCAGGACCTTTTATACTTAATGGTCTTTCTCCTGATGATGCTGGGCATCAGCCAGCTGTTTCAGTTGATCAGCAAAAATGTCCGCCTATATCTATCTTTGTTGACAGTTTTACTTTTGTCTATAGCCGGCGGTTGTTTTTTCCCGCTTTCCGACCTGCTGATGCGGTCTGTTGGCCAGTTCACGCCGCATGGCTGGACTTTAGGCATGATCCGAGGTTATCCTGCTTTACCTGTCTTTTATCCTGTTGCTTTATCCGTTATACTCTTACTATTCGGTTATTGGCTGCAAAAGCAAAAGGCCGGCAGCAGCACTGCTGAATCAGGAGTGATTCAATCATGAAAAATCAGCTGGAACGAATCAATCAAATCAGGGAAGATGTCCTCAGCAGCATGCCTGACAGCTGGCGCAGCCCTGAAAATCAGCTTAACTGGTATCGCGGCTGGCTTAATAGTTATCATCAGACCCACCATCTGGTTCGAGTCGCTGTCTGCAAGGCTGAGATGCACAAAAGGGCAACACCGGTTATCAGCAGCCAGGAACTGATTGTCGGCAGGCCCTGCTACCGTGAATTAAATCAGGCAGAGCTGCAGGAACTGCATGAATATGAAAGGCTGGCCGCTCCGGCGCTGCCCAATCTGAATGGCCAGGCTTCACATATGGCCATTGACTATGAAAAAATACTGAGCCAGGGACTTCAGGGGCTTTTAGATGATCTTGACACCCGGCGAAAGAATCTGGATCTTAGAGAATCACAGTCACTTGAAAAAGATATCTTTTATCAGGCATGCCAGGCTGCGCTGCAAGGTGTGATTGACTACGCAGATCATTATGCGGAATATGCCTGCTTCCTGGCCAGCCAGTGTCAAAATCAGGCCAGAAAAACTGAACTGCTTGAAATCGCGGCTATCTGCGAGAAAGTGCCGCGCTTTCCAGCATCCACCTTTCACGAAGCTGTTCAAAGCGTTCATTTTGTCACGTTTTGTCTTGAAGGTCTTTATCAGCTGGGCCGGCCTGATCGCTATCTGCTGCACTACTACAAAACAGATCTGATCAGCGGTCTTATAGACCGGCAAAAAGCTCAGGAGCTGATTGACTGTCTTTGCCTGATGTTCAGCACGTATATTCCCAAAGGCCTGGCTGTTGGCCTGATGGTGGGAGGAACAGACGCGAAGGGAACCGACCAGTGTAACGAACTGACTGAGCTGTTTCTGAAAAGTATCGCACATACACGTCTCAGCTATCCGGGTATTGGTCTTTGTGTGACACCAGACATCCCGGATGATCTGTTAAAA
>SLHU01000271.1 GCA_007135995.1 Clostridiales bacterium
CTGGTCAAAAGTAACGGCTTCACCTTCTTCAGCAGCGATTTTCTCGATGAACACTTCGTCGCCCACCGCTACCCGGTACTGCTTACCGCCGGTTGCTATAACAGCATACATATTGTTTCCTCCCTGTAAATCAGTCTCGCTTACTGCAGGCATGCAAAAGCATTTATAACTAAGCCTGCGCAATGCGGTCACCGAAGTATATTACCACTGCGCCGGTTCTTTGTCAATGGAAAATCGCGTTGAAGGAGACAGGGTTCAACCAGGCAGAAGCAAGCAATAGTGCCCTTAACAATCGTCCTGCCCAGGAACGGCCGGTAACCGCGGTTAGAAGCCGACCTGCCTGAGCAGCCCAGCCAAGCATCATGAACATGATCAATACAATCAGTCCAGCCAGTTGACCGTATTGTATATAAACGAAAAGATTAATCAACAGGTAAGGCCACACACCGCTCATCCAGTTCAGCAGTCTTATCCGAAGTGACATAACTGAAGCTGCAGGACCTAGACTCTTTAGTTCAGCTTCAAGACAAAGTCCTGGTATATGCCACAGCACAAACAGGGCAGCCAACCCGGCTGTCATAATACCTGGCTGAGGCAAACCAAACTGAATCAATCGCCAGATCCAGTACGCGGTGGCTGATAAAAGCATAAGCACAGCGGCAGGCCATCTGCCAGCCCTGTCGACCGGGCGAATAACCAGATGCGCGGCACCGGTTTTCTGCAGCCTGATCCATTCAGTGATCCAGCTGACCAGTCCGTAACAGCCGGGAAGCGCAAAAAACGCGGCAAGCCGCAGATTCGCGCCAGATAAAGGCAGGCTGTATCCCACCCATAGAAGCAGCACCCAGAGCGCAAGAGATGGAATCCAGATGATGATGGGCCGCAAGACCGAGAATAAACTAACTTGAATCAACGGCAAATCCCTGTCAGATTCAGTTTCGGACTGCCTGCTGATACGATATCTGGCGGCATGACCCGCCATAAAAGGAATCGCGATCAATCCGACCAGGGCCAGCAATGTGTATCTGAGGTTCTGTACGGCCGCCAGACCAGCCGCGGCATAGGCAAGGACTGGTTCTGAAGGGTCGTTATCTTCAGATCGCGGACCGGAAAACGCCGTTAGTTCAAACGCAAGGTCAGCAACCAGTCTATAATCATAAGCCAGCAGAGAACTGTTCAGTTCCTCGTACAGATACAGCGCCGTGAGGCCATCAGCAGATCGGTACTGCCGCCGGCCGCTTCCCGCGCCAGGCTGTGCGCCTGGGAAAAGTCTCGCGTCTTCACCTGTCAACTGTTCAAACAAGGAAACTGATTCATCAAGCAGCGGCTGCCTGGCTGAAATGAAAATGATCAGCGGCCTGTTCATTGGATAAACCGACCAGCCTGATCCTGAAAGGCCATCCGGCTGTGCCGCGTCAATCAGGATCAGACCGGCATATTCGATCTCAGAATATGATTCACGAGCCAGGTCAGCGGCACGGCCCTGAAGCAGCAGCCATATCTGATCTACAGGCAGATCCGCCTGATTACTGAGCTGCTGCTGCCTGCTGCGGATTGCGTTGTAAAAGGTCTCTGAGTCCAGATCAGAATCATCAAACAACTCGTCATATGAGAAGCTTGCGCCGCTGATACCGGCTTCAGTCAAAGCGATCATGAAATCAGCGGCCTGTTTTGGCTGCAGGTGTTGATCATGTACCAGGATCAGACCTGCCGGTGAATCTGTGTATGACAGATAATGACCCTCTGCAGATATAACTTCTGACACTCGCACACTATCCGCGAGCAAAAAAAACACAACAGCGGCCAGCAGCAGCAAGGAAACAGTCAGGAAAACAGTTGACCTTACAAGCTGACGACCAGCAGTTTTCTGACGTGACTTGCTGCCACCCGGCTGCTTCCCGTTTTTTGGCGGCCGCTGACGCGGCAAGCTGCTGCGATGTCTGCCCGAACGGCTCATTTTGCTGATCGGCGGCCATGTTCCATCGCCGTATCAACTGCCTGCTGCCACATTTCGCGTCTTGCTTCCTTCTCCTCCTGATCCATACCGGGTTTAAACAGACGATCACTTCGCCGTATGGCTTTCAGACTGTCCAGATCCGGCCACATACCAACCGCCAGACCAGCAAGACAGGCTGCGCCGAAGGCTGTTGTCTCAGTTATTTCCGGTCTGTCAACTGTTATACCGCTCATATCCGCCTGAAACTGCATCATCACATCACTGACACTGGCACCACCGTCAACTTGCAGAACAGGCATCGGTATGCCTGTATCTGCCTGCATGCAGGCCAGTATGTCCTGGCTTTGATGAACAATCGATTCAAGAACCGCGCGTGCGAGATGTTCCCTTCCTGTACCTCTGGTCAGACCGGTAAACATACCGCGCGCCTGCATATCCCAGTGCGGCGCGCCAAGACCGGTAAAGGCCGGAACAAAAGTGACACCGCCCGTATCCGGTACTTGTTCAGCCAAACGGTCACACTCTGATGATCTGTCGAATAAACCCAGATTATCTCTGAGCCATTGTATAGCCGAACCAGCGTTAAACACACTGCCTTCCAGAGCGTATTCAAGACCTCGCCCAATATCCCAGGCAACCGTTGTCAGAAGCCCGTGCTTTGACCTCATCGGTGTCTGGCCTGTATACATCAGGATAAAACAACCAGTGCCATATGTATTTTTAGTCATACCTTTTTCAAAGCAGGTTTGACCAAATAAAGCAGCCTGCTGATCACCGGCCAGTCCGGCTATGGGAATCTGCCCCGGCAATATCGCCTCATCAAGGGTCGCCGCAACACCGGAAGAAGGAACAACTTTCGGCAGGATGGACTCCGGTATATCCAGCACACGCAGAATCTCTTTGTCCCAGCAGCCTTCATGTATGTTGAACAGCATGGTTCTGGCAGCATTGCTGACATCCGTCACATGTGCTTCCCGGCCAGAAAGATGCCAGATCAGCCAGGTATCAATGGTTCCGGCGAGCAACTCACCTTGACTGGCTTTTTCTCTCGCGCCGCTGACATGATCAAGCAGCCACATTAATTTTGTCGCTGAGAAATAGGCGTCAATCCGCAGCCCTGTTTTTTCCCTTACTGCTTTAACAAACGCCTCATCTTGAGACAGC
>SLHU01000129.1 GCA_007135995.1 Clostridiales bacterium
GGGTTATAGTGGAACCGCGCTTTACAGCCGCTATAGCCCCCTCACGATCACTTATGGATTAGGTCTGCCTGATTTTGATACCGAAGGAAGAACGCTGATCGCTGATTATGGTACCTTTGTCTTGTATAATATCTATTTCCCAAATGGAACCGCGAGTTCTGAAAGACTCAAATACAAGCTGGATTTTTATGAGGCCTTTCACCAGCACGTCCTGAAAACACGAGAGGAAGGGCTTCCTGTTGTTGTCTGCGGTGATGTCAATACCGCGCACCTGCCGGTTGACCTTGCAAGGCCGGCTGAAAATACGAATGTTTCTGGTTTTCTGCCGGAGGAACGAGCTTTTATCGATAGATTCCTCGCATCCGGATTTGATGATACCTTTCGATTATTTAATCAGGAAGGCAGCCAATATACCTGGTGGGATATGAAAACCAGGGCCCGTGACCGTAATGTCGGCTGGCGTATTGATTATTTCTTTACCAGCCAGGATTTGCGTCCGCTCGTTAAGAACGCCTGGATTGAGTCAGAAAAAGAGGGCTCGGATCACTGTCCGGTTGGACTTGATCTTGCCATTCATCCGGAGGAGGAACAATCATGAGAAGCTACCGCAAAAAACTTACCTTTCAGCTGCCATCCCGCAGGGCTTTTGTCAACATCACCTCTGATGTGCGGCAGTGCCTGCAGGAAAGCGGCATTAAAGAAGGTCTTGTTCTTGTTAACGCGATGAACATCACCGCCAGTGTATTTATTAATGATGATGAGAACGGCCTTCATCAGGATTTTGAGCGCTGGCTGGAAAAACTGGCGCCTGAAAAGCCACACAGCCAGTATGATCATAACGGTTTTGAGGATAACGCGGACGCGCATCTTAAAAGAACCATCATGGGCCGTGAAGTGGTGGTTGCTGTGACTGACAGCGAGCTGGATTTTGGCACCTGGGAACAGATTTTTTATGGTGAGTTCGACGGACGCCGGCCCAAGCATGTCATGGTAAAAATAATTGGTGAATAAAGCCTGAAAAACAACCACCTGTTGACTCCGCAGAATGTAATCGTCAGGCTCAGCAGCCGCTTAGTTAAGCTTATGCTGCAGCGCAGCTTTTACGAAGCCGGAGAATAAAGGATGCGGCCGATTAGGACGCGACTTGAACTCGGGATGAAACTGGCAGGCGACAAACCAGGGGTGGTCCGGCAATTCTATCATCTCAACAATATGCTGGTCTGGCGACACGCCGCTGAGGATAAGGCCAGTCTGACTCAAAGTATCTCTGTAATCATTATTGACTTCATAACGATGACGATGCCGCTCATAAATGCACTCTGAACCGTATGCAGCCCGGGCCTTTGTATCAGGTTTCAGATAGCACGGGTACTGGCCAAGACGCATGGTGCCGCCCAGCTGCTCAACATTTTTCTGCTCAGGCATCAGGTCAATCACCGGCCAGGGTGTTTCTGGGTTGAACTCCGCGCTGTGTGCTGCCTCCCAGCCAACCACATAACGGGCATACTCAATAATTGCGACTTGCATACCAAGACAGATCCCGAAAAATGGAATCTTGTTTTCCCGTGCGTATCGAACGGCCATAATTTTACCTTCAATACCCCGTATGCCAAAACCACCCGGGATTAGTATTCCGTCAACATGTCCTAAATTCTGATTCACATTTTCAACGGTCAGCTCATCAGAGTCAACCCAGCAAATATCTACTTCAGTTCGTACACCGGCGCCCCCGTGCGTTAAAGCCTCAACAATACTCAAATAAGAATCTTTCAGGCTGGCATACTTGCCAACCAGAGCAATGCGGACTTTATGATGCGGATTTTCCAGTGCTTCCACCATATTCTGCCAGGAAGTAAGATCCGGCTGCTGATGCTGCAGTTTAAAAGACCGGCAGACAATATCAGCCAGCCCTTCCTTCTCGAGCGCCAGCGGCACCGAGTAAAGCAATGGCAGATCCAGATTTTCAATCACACATTCTGTGGGCACGTTGCAGAATAGAGCTATTTTGCTTTTCAGTTCACAGTTTATAGCCCTTTCAGACCGGCAGATGATTATATCTGGCTGTATGCCAAGACTGAGCAGATCCTTCACACTGTGCTGTGTTGGTTTAGTTTTTATTTCTTGAGAAGCTGATAAATAAGGCAGTAAGGTAACATGAATAAACAGACAGTTTTCCCGCCCCACATCAGCAGCGAACTGGCGCGTAGCTTCAATCACCGGCAGACCTTCAATGTCTCCGATCGTACCGCCAATTTCTATGATCGCAACATCATAACCTTCTTTATCAGATTCAATATGACTTTTAATTTCATTTGTGATATGGGGAATGACCTGTACTGTACCGCCCTGGTAATCTCCTTTTCGCTCCTTCTGAATAACCGACCAGTAGATCCGACCAGAAGTAACATTGCTGTTTTGAGAGAGGGATTCATCAATAAAACGTTCATAATGGCCCAGATCAAGATCGGTTTCAGCACCGTCATCGGTGACGAAAACCTCCCCGTGCTGAAAAGGATTCATTGTGCCGGGATCAACATTCAGGTAAGGGTCAAATTTCTGCATGGTAACACGAATACCACGCATTTTAAGAAGGCGGCCCAGTGAAGCAGCTGTTATTCCCTTGCCTAAACCGGAAACAACACCGCCCGTTACAAAAATATATTTCATGATGCACCTCGCTGATCATTTTTTTCGATTTTGTCAGATTTATTTAAGTGAACGTCATCTGCCGCCAGAGCCCAGCAGCAGATATGACCCTATGATACCGAGCATCTGCTCGGAACCCTGCCCTATTTACGGCTGCGTGCATCTTTGGCTGCGAGTTCCGCAGGCACAACGTGCCGAGGACATGCCGAGCAGACAAAGACGTATGCAGCTGTACTTGTGACCTTCCGCAGGCGCATAGCGCCGAGGACCTAGGAGTATATGATATGGACGTCATCCACTTAACACCCGAGCCAACCACCTGCCCGGATGACAGCTACCTGGGATGACGGCTGTGTCATATGCGACGTTTCCACAGGCGCATAGCGCCGAGGACCTAGGAGTATATGATATGGCCGTCATCCCCCTCACTCCCACTCAATGGTGGCCGGTGGTTTTGAAGTGATGTCA
>SLHU01000150.1 GCA_007135995.1 Clostridiales bacterium
CAGTTGAAAAACTGCGCACTGTTTTGTCTTCAGTAATGTCGAGTGTCCATAGCCAGGCTGCATCTATTCACCGGTGACCAGCCTTAAAACATCGTTTTACCACGAAATTTAGAACTGGAGTGAGCAACATCTGCAACGGTCCTGGGCAAGATTTATCATGGTCTCTGATGTAGACAGCAGTAAAATGGAAGAGCGAGACATGTGTTTCTTGCGAAGGCGTTTGACGATGGCCCGCTTTAATATGAAGATCGAGCTGTTGACATGCAATTGAAAGGAGGCTGCAGGCACAAAGAAAACCAGTTGTCTGCGAAGCATAATGAATTTACCATTCAAGATTAACCTGCAAGGAAAAGTGGTTGTTGTAACGGGTGCCGGAGGTGTTCTGTGCAGTATGTTTGCCAGGGCGCTGGCCGAGTGCGGCGCAAAGGTCGCTTTACTCGATTTAAATGAGCAGGCAGTGATCAAAGTAGCCGAAGCGCTTACATCTGCTGGTTTCACAGCCAAAGCATATTGTGCGGATGTGCTTGACAAAGACATACTGGAAAAGGTTCACAATAAAATTCTCGATGACCTTGGTCCCTGTGATATTCTTATTAACGGTGCTGGCGGCAATCACCCAAAAGCGACTACGTCACAAGAAACCTATCAGCCAGATCAGGTTGACGACGAAACCGTTTCTTTTTTCAATCTGGACAAAGGCGGGATCTCCTTTGTGTTTGATCTGAATTTTCTGGGTACATTGCTGCCGGTCCAGGTTTTTGCCAAAGAGATGGCCGGCCGTGAAGGGGCTGCCATCTTGAATATATCATCGATGAATGCCTACCGGCCCCTGACAAAAATACCAGCATACAGCGCCGCAAAAGCTGCTGTCAGCAACTTGACACAATGGCTTGCGGTTCACTTCGCTGATGCCGGCATAAGGGTCAATGCCCTGGCTCCGGGATTTTTTATCACGAATCAGAATCGCAATCTGTTGTTTGATGAACAGGGAAATCCAACAGCGAGAGCTGGTAAAATACTTTCCGGAACGCCAATGAGCCGTTTTGGTGATGAAAAGGAATTGATCGGAGCCATGCTGTTTTTGCTTTCACAGGAGGCAGCCAGTTTTATAACCGGTGTTGTTTTGCCTGTAGACGGCGGATTCAGTGCATACTCTGGTGTGTAAGTCCTTTTCGAGTCCAGACACTCATATGTGATATGTCTGAGTGAGGTCCTGCGAGATAAACGCATCCTCTCCTGGATAATATGCTTTTGAAGAGGTCTTTCCCCCGGTTTTGATCGATTTCATCCAGTGCCAGCTTACATAATATCTGAACAATTAAGTGCTGCTGAGCCTCTTCAGCAGCATTTAAACGTTCATCCGGTCACCGGATGATCATCTAATAATGAAGAAATACAGATTGTTTCAGGCTATTTTTCTTAATTATAAAACTGTTTCATCTTATAGTCTTTTTATTTAGTCCTATCTTCTATAGAATAAATATATCAATACATCAATGTAAGCGTGTGACAGCATACTCATTTATTGGTTTGCGGAAGCTGAGGGAAATAATTGGACAAGAAGACGTTTAAACAAGTGATTCTCCTTGTGACATATGGCATCGGCCTATACCTGCTGCTGACAAATCTTTCTGTGCTGACAGATATAATGCGGTTGTTTCGCCGGGTGTTTGCTTCCTTTCTCTATGGTCTTGCCATCGCCTATCTGCTGAACATACCTTATAAGTTATACCGCGATAAATTATTTGTGTTTTTTCGTCGTAGAGGCGGCACACTGTCCAGTGCTTCAAAATATGTTTCAATGCTGCTGGCCTATTTCACCGTTCTTCTGATTCTTACTTTTCTGGTCTGGATTATTATTCCGCAGCTGGTCATTTCCTTGACATTGCTGATACAGAACATTCCTTATTATATTGAATCGATTGAGAATCTGATTGCGCGTATTGGCAGTTATTTTGGACAGGAAGATTTTTACGAAGGCCAGCTCGACATGGTCTGGCCCAGCCTGATCAGCTGGTCTAGTGTTTTATTAAATGACATCATTAATAACTTTATTGACTATCTTAGTTCACTGACCACACACCTTTTCAACATCGTCATCGCGATTGCCTTTTCGGTCTACCTTCTGTCCGGAAAGGAACGGCTTCTGGAGCAAATGCGGCGGGTTATCTGTGCTTACATGTCAAGACGAAAAGCTGAAAGAATTATGGAAATCAGTTCGCAGACAAACCGTATTTTCAATAACTTCATTGCAGGTAATGTGCTCGATTCCATGCTGGTTGGTACAATTTGTTTTGCAGGCATGAGTCTGCTCAATTTTCCTTATCCTTTGCTCATCAGTGTTATTATTGGTGTTACGAATCTGATCCCGATTGTCGGACCTTTTATAGGCGCTGTGCCTGGAGCACTGATTATCCTGACGGTTGACCCGATCAGAGTAATTTTCTTTGCAATCTTTATTCTGGTGCTGCAGCAAGTTGATGGCAACGTGTTCAAACCTAAAATATTTGGTAATAAGATTGGTCTTCCCAGTGTATGGGTCTTGTTGTCTATTGTTGTTCTGGGCGGACTTTTTGGAGTTTTCGGCATGCTGATTGGTGTCCCTGTCTTTGGTGTGCTCTATGCCTTGTTTCGTGATTCTGTCAGAAGGAAAACAATGGAAAAATCTAAAAACCAGCAGCTTGCAGACGATGAGTTGACCATATATGATACGTTTTTTGAAACAAATGAGAAGAAGGATTATAATTATGAAATAACAAGCAATAAGCAAAATGATGTAGCTGAAAATAAAAACACAGGTAAGTTATCCGAAGATGATGCGAATGGTGAGAAGCCAGAAGACAGGAAGAAGGAAACAGATCACAAGGCAGATTCATCCTCTGCTGAATAAAATATTTTAAAGAGGTTTCTTTGCTGATTTTGATAAAAAGCAAATTTAGATAAAAGCAAGCACAATAAACGGGATCGTTTTTTCAGAATCAATGATAGCATGATGGGCAAGAGTCAAAAAACTATCTGAAATAAGCAGATCCGAAGCGAAAGCAAGCGCTGCCTGACAGCAGCAGATAGGAGATGGTGATATGCAGCAGACAATTAATGAAAAACTAAAAG
>SLHU01000038.1 GCA_007135995.1 Clostridiales bacterium
ATGCTCGTCTGAGTGAGAAGGATCGAGTGTGGCAGCAGCTTCATCCTCGCTTTGCTTGCGCGCAATTTCAGCATACAGGCCATTAGATCTGGAAAGGGTTTTATGATCACCGCGTTCCGCAACTTCCCCTTGCTCAAGGACTATTATTTCGTCACAGGTCTGCAGCGCGCTGATTCTGTTTGCGATAATCAGGCAGGCAGATTCTCTTAGCCGGTCCTGCAGTCTGGTCAGTATGCGCCGTTCCGTTTCAGTGTCAACAGCTGAAAGCGCGTCGTCCAGAATCATCAGAGGCGTTTTCCGGAGCAGTGCTCTGGCAAGACCAACACGCTGCTTTTGCCCACCTGACAAAGTAACGCCGCGTTCACCAACGGTTGTTTCATATCCATGGGCGAAAGATGTGATTGTGTCCTCGAGATCTGCCAGCCGGCTGGCTTCCTGTATTTGCTCGTGTGTGTACTGATCATCGAAAAAGCGGATATTATCCTCGAGGTTATCAGTGAAAAGAAAATTATCCTGCGGAGCATAAGCAATCTGGCTGCGCAGATACCGCAAAGGCAGTTTGCGGATGTCATATCCATCCATATGAATAGAACCGGCAGGCGGATCAAACAATCGCAGCAGCAAGTTAGCCAGAGTGCTTTTGCCGCTGCCGGTTTTGCCAAGTACGCCTATCATCTGTCCAGGCTTCATCGTCAGATTGATATTTTTCAGTGCGGGCTTGTCTTCTCCGGGGAAAGCAAACGTGAGATCACGTATTTCCACAGTACCGCTCATTTGCTCAGGCAGCTGTTCAGCCGGAATATGATCCGGCAAATCATAAATCGCCGGTTTAACAGACATGATTGCCTGGTAACGCTTATAAGATGCCATGCCGCGCTGCATTAAGTTGATGATTCTTGCGATTGACCGGATCGGATTAATAATCAGCGTCAGCAGGCCGTTAAATGCAATAAACTGGCCAAGCGAGACGCTGCCCGTCATAACCAGATGACCGCCATAAATCAGACTGATTGAGAAACTGATGCCAAAAAGCAGCAAAACAGCCGGCCCCATTGCCGCAGCGATACGTGTCATGGCCAGGTTAGCGTCACGGCTGCGCTGATTCAGTGTCTCAAAACGGTTGACTTCTTCATCTTCCTGACCATACGCTTTTATAACCGACAGACCGGAAATACTTTCCTGAACTCTGTCTGAAACGGCGGCGAAGGTTTCCTGAACAAATTTAAACCGGATACGAACCTGACGGCCCAGATAAATAACGACCGCAAGAACGATCGGCACGGGTAACAGCGCGAATGCTGTTAAGCGCGAATCAACCTGACCTGTCATGCTCCCGATTGAAAACGCGATCATGATCAGCGTGTTCGCAGCCGTTGCCAGGCCGGGCCCTAAAGTCATTCGGATCGCACCAATATCATTGATCGCATATGCCATCAGGTCGCCCGTTTTCTGATACTGGTAGTACTGCATGGGCAGACTTTGTAAATGAGCGAAAAGATCCATACGAAGTTCTGTCTCTAGATATCTGGATGTGCCCATAATGAGATAGCGCCAGATAAACCGTGTGACAAAAGCGCCGACTGCCACCAGGACAAGAAATACCAGGCCTCTGTAGACATCACTGATGATGATCTCCTCAACGGGCACATTCAGATCATCCACTATATTACCCAGCAATCTGGGCGAAAGCACTTGAAAATAGGCAGACAAAGCCAGAAATATAAAACCTGGCAGATAATACCAGCCGTATTTTCGAACAAACCGATGCAATTCAACACCTCCAGGGATACGCAAATATTCTCAAATTGTCCGGATTCATGTCTCCAGACCCGTCAGAAAAAGCTCAATTCAATCATCTGATTCATAATCATACCATAAAAAAGCATTGCTTTTTAGGATTCCCGGTCATTGAATAAGTTATCTCATGGCGATCCGCTGACCATCCCGGGCGTATATAACCCCTGCTGACTGTCGTGATTTTCAGCTCAGCTTTGATAAAGCCAGACCAGACATGCAATCTGAAACAGACCGATCAGCGGCAGTCCGAGACGAAACTGCCAGCGGCGCGTTTTATGTCTGAAAGCGTACATGCCAAACCAGAGTCCGGGGACAGATCCGGCGAAAGCCATGATAAAAAACAGCAGTTCCGGCAGCCGCCAGCTTTTTTGCAACGCGCGGTGTTTGTCAAGTCCAAACAACGCGAAGCCAAGCAGATTTAAAAGCAGCAAGTAGATAAACAAGATAATAAAAAAATGCTGCTGCCTGATCAGGTCTGTCATCGCAGGCCTACCGGAACATAGCCGCTGCAGCGTGAAGTCACAAAAACAGGTTTAATGCTCGCAAAGCGCTGCAAACCATTTTCAAGCGGAATCTCCGGCCATCGGTCACCAATCAGCGGTTTGGCATATGAGATAAAATCATCTGTAACATCCAGACCATCTTCACTGATCCAGCTTGCCGGCAAAAAGCGGGCCGAGTTCGCGACCTTGCGCAGATCGACATGATCATAGCGGATTTTATAGGTTTCGCCGGGCTCACGCAGCAAGGTTGCCATAAAGCCGGTTCCTTTTGTTACCGCAACCTTAACAGCATGAGCACCTACTTCATAGGCTTCTTCAAGATCAACAACAGAGCGGTAAATAGATGTTGAACGCTGCAGGACGCCGGGCACCTGCCCGGTTGCCTGACCACGGGCTTTGAGCCCGATACGGTTTAAATGATTCACTACAATCTGAGCGGCCGTCTGCTGACTGGCGCCGTACTCAATATGGCCAAACCCGTCTCTTGCCTCACCTATATGGCCAACATCAAAGCCTTCATTGACAATGACAATACAGCGTCCGCTGCGCAGCAGCTGACTGTTGACCGCTTCTGACAGCGTATCAAGATTGTGTCCCGCTTCAGCGAAATAAAGCTGCAGCGGCATTTCACGCTGCGGGTCTGCAAGCCGGGCCGCTGCCGTGATAAAGCCTGATTTCCTGCCCATAGCCTGCCAGACAGAGACACATTCAGAAACAGACATGCCGCGGCTTTCTTCCTCTGTATTCTGAATAATGCTTGCCCAGTAGCGGGCAGCGCTGCCATAGCCGGGTGTATGATCTATTAAAGAAA
>SLHU01000020.1 GCA_007135995.1 Clostridiales bacterium
GTACGCAGCCAGACGGTTGTATATGAAGTGATTGGCGGCTGGACTGTTCCTGTAGGGCTGGTTTTGCGTGCTGATCTGCTCAGCGCTGTTATGGTTGTACTGACAATTTTTCTCTTTTTGCTTTTTCTGATTCACAGTATGAGCCAGCCATATGTCAGAAATCTTTTTTTGACCATGTTCTTGATTCTTGAAAGTCTGCTGCTGGGTATCTTTTTGTCGACAGATTTATTTAACGTATATGTCATGATTGAAGTATCGACAATATCCATAACCCTGCTGATTTTATTCAAAAAAGAAAAAAGATCAATCTATGACGGGCTTGTCTACATGATGCTTAATATTATCTCTATGACGTTCTTCCTGCTGGGTCTGGGGATGTTGTACAGAATTACAGGTGTGCTTGATTTTATGACCTTGCAGGACCGCATTCCCGAGGTGGCGGATAAAACCGCACTCATCTTGCCATGTGCCTTTCTGGTGACCGCTGCGTGCTTGAAGGGCGCTGTGTTCCCGCTTTTCAGCTGGCTGCCAAAAGCACACGGCACACCAGGTGCGCCCAGTACGGTATCAGCCGTTCTTTCCGGATTGTATGTGAAATCGGGCATTTATCTTCTGATCAGGCTGCAAGGACTTTTCAGAGATGCCTTTGACCTGAACATTTTTATTCTGACCATTGGTTTTGTTACAGCCTTTGCGGGTATTATTATGGCTATGTCGCAAAAAGATATCAAGCGCATACTGGCCTATAGTACAGTCTCACAAATCGGGCTGATTATGGTTGGCATCGGACAGGGGACTGAATATGCTTACTATGGCGCGATTTATCATATTGTCAGTCATGCGCTTTTCAAGTCAGCCTTATTTCTGGTGGCAGGTATGATAATAGATGAATACCATACCCGTGATGTGCATAAAATCAGAGGTGTCTTCAAGCGGATGCCGATTGTCGCGATCGGTGCGGTAACAGCAATGCTGGGTGTTACAGGTGCACCTTTGTTTAACGGCAGTGTCTCAAAGTATATGATTAAAGCGGATCTGGGTGACGGCATTTACTCTTATGGCTTGATTTTAATCAATCTTGGCACAATTCTTTATTTTCTGAGATTTGCATCTATGTTTAAAGGAAAGTCAGAAAAGGCCGGACATTTGCCTTTGAACCGCACAGCAGTGATCGGCTTGCTTGGCTTTTTATGTCTGGCCGGTGGACTTGCAGGCGCTGCAGTCGTTACAGCACTTTTTCCTGTGACTGTGTCTTTTTCTTCCATCTCCTATTTTGAAATGATGATGGTTTATGTACTGACTTTGGCGGGTGGCCTTGCGCTGCATAAAGTTGCAGGAAAAGTGGCCGCTGAATGGGCCAGGAAGTTTACTTATGAACTTGGATTTAATCAGATGGTAATGTCAATTGTTTTATTTTTTGCCGCTCAGGTGTTTTATTTAAACTGGACGATCAGATAAACCGGACTGATCTGTTTTTGGGAAAAGTACGGTTCTATCATATACTGTACAGGAAGGTCTGCCGGCTGCACCTGAAATCCCTGCTGATTCCGGTACCCTGTGTATCTGCAGTCTTTTTAAAAGGTTTGTAGAATTAGACTGAAATCTGATGACATCAATATGAGAGGATTATCATGAGAAAACTAGAACCTGCACTTTTTATCTTATTTGGTACAACTGGAGACCTGGCAAAAAAGAAACTGTTTCCTGCCTTGTACACGTTGTTTTCGTCAGGATGGATTCATCCTGATACACGCGTTCTAGGCGTTGGCAGACGCGACTGGTCTGATGATTACTTCCAGGAAGTTGTCATGACATCTGTTCGCGCTTCACAACCTGTGACAGGATCGGCAATTACAGATTTTCTGGACCTCTTCTCATACTTTAAGATGGATATCACCAGAGATGCTGATTATGATGATTTGTGGCGATCGGTTAACCAGATGGAATCAGGACTGGAAATCAACGGCAACCGTCTTTATTTTCTATCAACAGCCCCTGATTTGTTTCCGAAAATCGCTCAGGCTATTGGTAAAGGACAACCTGCAAAAGAAGGTGCTTTCCGTCGACTGATGATTGAAAAACCTTTTGGACACGACCTGGCGTCTGCCCGTGAGTTTAATGATCACCTCCGCAGACATTTTGAAGAACATGAAATTTTCAGAATTGACCACTATCTTGGCAAAGAAATGCTGCAAAACATTCTTGTTCTGCGTTTTGCCAATCAGCTGTTTGAACCAGCCTGGCAAAAAGAATATATCGATCATATTCAGATCACAGTGAGTGAGGACATTGGTATTGACCAGCGCGGGGGTTATTATGATCGTTCCGGTGCCTTGAGAGATATGGTTCAGAGTCATATTTTACAGCTGATGGCGCTGCTGATGATGAATCGGCCTGCATCCTTCGATAGTGAAAGTATAAGAAACGAAAAAGTTGAGTTTTTGAAAAAGATTTGTCTTTTTACTGAGCAGGATGTGATGTCCAGCCTGGTACTGGGACAGTACGTTGAGGGTTCAGAAGGCGAATGTGCTTATGTTGACGAAAAAGGTGTGGAAGAAAATTCCAAAACAGAAACATATGCTGCACTAAGGCTATGGATTGATTGTGAGCGTTGGCAGGATGTGCCGGTATATATTCGAACCGGCAAACGTATGGAATCGAAGCAAGCGAAAATTACGGTTGTTTATAAAAAACAAAATGATGCACCTGCCGGAGGCGATGTTGACGCAAATATGCTGATTATCCGAATTCAGCCGCGTGAAGGCGTAGATTTGCGTTATAACATTAAGAAACCAGGCACTGTCTATGATATTATCCCGGTTGAAATGAGTTTTTGTCAGACATGCCAGTTCCCGGGTCAGTCAGCAGAAGCTTATGTTAAGCTGCTCATTGACGCCTGGAGAGGCGATCTGAATTTGTTCGCGCGCTGGGACGAAATTGAAGCAACCTGGACCTTTATTGACAGCATACAAAAGCAAAGGGAAAAAACAGAGCTTCATACCTATGCTGCCGGAAAAAACGGACCTGCTGCATCTGACTCACTGATCGAACAGACCGGACATGAGTGGCTTGATATTTAAGCATTCAGGCATTCAGGCAGTCA
>SLHU01000226.1 GCA_007135995.1 Clostridiales bacterium
TATACAGCCCGCAAAAATAATCAATGTTCTCCTGTACCGTCAGTTCATTGATCACAGCAACATTTTGCATAATAATCCCGATATCTCTTTTGGATTTATAGGAGTCGGGTTCCATTTTTTTGCCGAAAATACGCACGGATCCTTTGCTGTACTTGAGCAAAGCCAGCATGCAGTTTATCGCTGTTGTTTTTCCCGAACCATTTGGTCCGAGCAGACCAAATATTTCACCTTGTCTGACCTCAAGGTTAAAATGATCCAGCGCGATCAAATCTCCATATCGCTTGACCAGGTTTTCTACTTGAACAATCATTCTTCTGCCTCCTGTATAAAAGAAATTAGTTACCATCGTTGTCTTTGACATGATTATTTTCGCAGATCAGCGTCGGGTCAAACAGTGTCTTCTGTCATCACCTGAGAAGCTTTTCACAAAATCTTGCATGACAATTGTCATGCCGCACAAAGTCCGCCATTATACACGAATAACGCTGCCGTAACCAAAGCTCGCCATTTTACTCTAAGAGCGCCATTGCACCCGCAAGGCCCCATCGTTTATAACGTTAGTTGTTGTCTAACTTCAGTAATCAATGGCATAATGAACGCAGCATCCTCTATGAAGGTAATTATATGAAACCGGCTTTGCTCATGATCCGAAAACGGATGAGGATTATAATGATCATCCGTTTCAAGTAATGCAGAGGAAAGCTGGCTGACAAGGCAGGGGCAAAAGGTGAACTGTTCAGATTATGAAACATTATCTTGACAAGCTGGTTTTATTTACGATTTGCATGGTACTGTATGTGCCGCGCGTGGAAACCCCTTTCGCAGTGATTCCGGTAATTGCCGCCTTGACGATCAGTGCCGCCGGAACCTGGCTGGAAAGAATGCCGCTTCAGGCATTCTTCTTGAGCTTGTTCTTGCTGATTTCTTTTAACCAGCCTGCTTTTCTGCTTTTTTTGCCTTTGGTCAGTTATGACCTTATCACGAGCTCATATAAGCCGGTGGTCCTGTTCTCAATAGCCCCTCTTGTGATGCATTTCAGCTGGATTGGTCCAGCTCAGGCCATTCAGATAATTGTTCTGATTCTGCTTTCATGGCTTTTAAATAATCGCTTCCAGCGTTTACTGAAACTTCGTGAACAGGGCATTCAGCTTCGTGACGAGACAACCGAGCAGGCAATTGCACTGGAGCTGAAAAATAAAGAATTAATCAATAAGCAAGATTATGAAGTGCATCTGGCCACACTGAACGAAAGAAACCGTATTGCCCGGGAGATCCATGATAATGTAGGCCATTTGCTGACGAGAGCGTTACTGCAGACAGGGGCGCTGATGGCAACTCAGGCTGATGAAAACCTCCAGAAGCAGCTTGCGGTTCTTGACCATACACTGACTGAGAGTATGAATCAGGTCAGGCACAGCCTTCACGATCTTCGCGAAGGTGCGCTAGACTTGAAAGCGGGTCTCGACGATCTAACAGATCACTTTGAAGCATGTCCGATAGAACTGGCATATGATGTGTCAGCACCGCCTGCACAAGCATACTCCCTCACAATCCTGGCGATTGCCAGAGAAGGCCTGTCTAATATTACCAGGCATTCAGACGCGGACAAAGCCTGGCTGACCATCCGTGAACACCCCGGTTTTTACCAGCTGATTATCCGTGACAACGGTCGTGGTTGTTCGCAGGACAGGCTGGAGGCTGATAAACTGGCTGGTGCCAGCAACGAAAACCTGGGAGGCATTGGTCTGCAAAGCATGCGGGAGCGCGTGTCTTCACTGAAGGGCCAGATTAATATTAGAACGGGTCATATAAATCAAAAAGGCTTTGAGATTTTCATCACCATACCAAAGAAGGATAACAAACAGATGCAGCTGAGACAAACAGATTAAATAATGCTTGGTCATCATTCAGTCTTTTCCATCATGAACCGTTGTGCCCGACGATAAACAAGTCACACAGGTCAATCACAGATCAATTGAGGTATAGTATGAAAGAAGAAAAAATCAGAGTGATGCTGGCAGACGATGATGAGCTTGTGAGACTCTCGCTCAAAATGATTATTGAGGCAGATGAGCAGCTGCAGATCGTAGCGCAGGCAGCAGATGGCCAGCAAGTATTGGATCAATACGACACGGTCCATCCAGATGTGCTGCTGATGGATATTCGCATGCAGCCTGTTGATGGTTTGCAGGCGGGAGAAGAGCTGCTGCGAGACCACCCTGAAGCCAGGCTGCTATATCTGACAACGTTCTCTGACGATACTTATATTATCCGTGCATTGCGAATGGGTGCCAGAGGTTATATTTTAAAACAAGACTACAACTGCATTGTTCCGGCCATTAAAGCAGTCTGCCGCAATCAAAGCGTATTTGGCGATACCATTGTTGAACGGATGCCGGCACTTTTGACAGCAGAAAAAAGCGATGATCAGAACCAATGTGCAGATTCAGCAGCCAACAGGCTTGGTCATTCAGATGAAAGAACGGGCATTAAGCTGGCTGCTGCACAAACTGGTGACAATGCCGCGACCCCTGGCAATCAGCCTCAATCTATTCATGCATCTATGCGGAATAAACTACGGAATCATCTGCTTACAGAAAGAGAAATTGAAGTGATTGAATATATCGCGCAGGGGATGAGCAACCGGGAAATTGCTGTGGCAATCCATTTAGGCGAAGGCACAGTCCGCAATCACTTGTCGGTGATTCTTGACAAGCTGGGCCTGCGTGACAGAACGCAGCTGGCAATCTTTTATCTCAGACAGCTGGGTGAGTGTCCCAAGTGAGTCATTTGCTTATTATCATTATGTTTTTCAGATGCACCTCACTCAAATTATATAAATTTCGTGATTTATAAAACACTATGAATCATAAAATGAGGCCCTTCTATGAAGAATAAATAGGTTTCATCGTTCTAATCACCTGAATTTTTCAATAATTGAGATTTTTAGTTGATTTCACTTGACCCGTGTTTCAAATTATTTTAATATTAATGAAGCTAATTTCATTTTAAATTTATACGACAAGAATAGTACAAAGCACAGTTCTTATCAGGCCTGTGCTTGTTGAGCGAGATTGAAGGTATGAAATGATTGTATCTAA
>SLHU01000001.1 GCA_007135995.1 Clostridiales bacterium
AACAGCAGGCAATTGACCAGTTCTGGCAGAAACAGACAGGACTGCCGCTGCACCTGCTGATGGAATCCGCAGCCAGGGCTGTTGCTGATATGTGCATGGATATACTGAAAAACGGTGGCAAGACTGAACGAAAAAAAAACAGCCCGCAGGTGAATCCAATAAGCCCCTCTGCTCTGACTGATCAGATCATTCCTGCGAAGTCAGGCACAAACACGCCGCCAGACATTGTGTCACAATCAGAGCCGGCTGTTTTGGTTCTGGCTGGAAAGGGACAAAATGGCGGGGACGCCTTTGCCTGCGCGCGCATGCTCGCGGGAGAGGGGGTCTTTGTGATCTGCCGTGAGCTTGACCCGGGAGCGCCTCAGCCGGCTGAAGCAGAAGCAAACCGGCAGGCTTTGCAGCGCATGGGTCTGTCACTGGGTGCGATCAGAGAAGAAGATTTTTCCGGGAAAAACCTTCGCCTGATTGTGGATGGTTTGTTTGGAACCGGTTTTCAAGCCTCCCGAGGTTTGCCGGAAGGTTTTGAAAAGATCAGCTGCTGGTGTGAGCAGGCACGTTCCCGCGGTGTGCAGCTGATTGCTGTTGATATCCCCAGCGGCCTTGACAGCCGCACCGGTATTCCTGCCAGGCATGCACTGAAGGCTGACATGACACTTACCTTTGTCCTGCCCAAAGCCGGATTATTTGCTGAACCGGGTTTTACGCATGCAGGCACTGTCTATCTTGCCCCTATTGGTATTGCCGGACGTCTTGCGGAACACGCGCTTTCTGAAGTGGATCAGCCGGCCTGTTACCTGATTGATGACGCTGTGGTTAAGCCTGTCCGTTCACAGCTCAAACGTGATCCTCTGGCACATAAAGGACGATTTGGCAGGCTCATGCTGATTGCAGGTTCGCCGGGCATGCCAGGTGCCGCGGTGCTGACAGCAAGAGCTGCGGCAAGATCAGGTCTTGGTATGCTGCACCTTCTGACAGCGGATGGTGCAGCTGCCGCGGTGGTTGATGGCATTCCGGAAGCGATGGTTGAATCGATCAGCTTCAGTGACGGTGATGCTTTCCTCCAGGCTGTGGACACAGGTATGAAAAGGGCAAGTGCTGTGGCAGCTGGTCCGGGTATTGGCCGGGCTGAACAGCTGCTGCCGGCACTGGAAAGAATCATTGATCTGGCACAGCAGACCGTGCTGGATGCTGATGCGCTCAACGTGCTTTCAGACCGGCCGGATGAATGGTGGCGCCGATGTGAACGCCGCGTTGAACAAGGCCTGCCGCCTGTGATTTTAACGCCGCATCCGGGTGAGTATCGCAGGCTGGCACCTGATCTGGCTGATTTCGACCGGCAGAAGCAGGCGTGTCTGCTGGCGCAGCGCAGCCATTGCGTCGTTGTTCTGAAAGGCAGCAGAACGGTTGTGGCTGCACCAGACGGTGAAATCTATATCAATCAGACCGGCAATAACGGGCTTGCCCGCGGCGGCAGCGGAGATCTGCTGACAGGACTGATTGCCGGACTGCTGGCGCAGGGCATACAACCCTTGCAGGCGGCACTGGCAGGCGTGTACTATCATGGTCTTGCTGCCGATCTTGCCGCAGAGAAACTAAGCAGGCGCGGTATGCTGCCTGAAGATCTGCTCGGCAGCCTGTCTGATGCCTACCGTTTGACTGGCTGGGAATAAATGCTGTTTTCAACGCCGGAACACTGTGTCATCAGGGTTTTGGATGTGTGCAGAACAGCAGCGTAAGAAAGGAGCTGCAGGAAAACTGATGACAGTGTTCCTGCGTGATGTATGAACGAACATTTACTGCATCGGTCATGGGCTGAAATAAATCTCGATAAAATAGCTGCGAATGCACGGCTGATTCGATCTAAAGTCCGGCGAAGCAGTGAGATTCTGGCCGTTGTCAAAGCGGATGCTTATGGGCATGGGGCCAGGCAAGTCGTACCTGTTTTACTGGATAATGGCGTTAACAGGCTGGCAGTATCCATGCTGGATGAAGCCATAGAGCTCAGACAGGCCGGGATTCAGATACCCATACTGGTTCTCAGCTATACAGATCCCAGCCGCGCCCATGAGATACTTAAGCATAAAGTCACGCAGACTGTCTACAACAGAGACCTTGCCGCAGCGCTGTCAAAAGCGGCTGTTGATCGGGGTGAAGACGCGAGAATCCACATAAAAGTTGATACAGGCATGGGGCGCGTCGGGTTTCTGGCAGGCTATGATGCGATTAAATCTATATCATGGATCAAGGATCTTCCTAATATGGTGATTGAAGGGTTGTACACCCATTTCGCGACAGCCGATGAACCAGATGAACAGTATGTCTGGCATCAGTTTGAGCAGTTTATGAGCATCAGCCAGGAACTGGACCGTATTGGTCTGCCTATTCCGCTGAAACATGTCTGCAACAGCGCTGCCATAATGCGGTTTCCGCAGATGCACCTCGATATGGTCAGACCGGGACTGATACTGTACGGCATGATTCCGCCCGGCTGTCCAGATGCCTGGCAAGACCTTCAGCCGGCGATGACACTAAAATCTAACCTGATCCATGTCAAACATTTGCCGGCGGGTTCGTCTGTAAGCTATGGACGAAGTTTTCAGGCAGTCCGTGACAGCCTGATCGGAACAATCCCGATCGGCTACGCAGACGGCTATTCCAGGCGGCTGAACCATCATGCGAGCGTCCTGATACGCGGCAGACGCGTTCCGGTAGTCGGGAAAATCTGCATGGACAGCTGTATGGTTGACCTGACTGACTTGAATGGGGCGATGCCTGAGGTGGGGGAAGAGGTTATCTTATTCGGACCAGGACAAAGCGGCCAGCCGCATCCGCGCCCGGAGGTCCCGGACAGCATCACAGTTGAACAGATAGCAGAATGGATGGGCACAATCAATTATGAAGTCACCTGCATCATCGGGCGCCGTGTGCCCAGAGCCTATATCCGGCACAATGAAATGGAGTATATTCACAGCTACCTTTTCAGCATTATCAACTAAGCAATTGCGGTCTTGCCTGAGAGGCAGGAAAATGATATAGTATAAAAAAATAGATTGTTTCCGGGGCAGGGTTAAACTCCCTACCGGCGGTAAGTTTTTAAGA